>JAPHTL010000035.1 GCA_026193355.1 Rhodospirillales bacterium | reverse complement strand
CGCGCGGTTCTTTCCGAGAAGGCCAACGATGCCCTGTTTGTCCTCGGTGGGGTTCTGCGGAACGTCAACAACATGATCGGCGTGAATGGCCATTCCGATCCCGAGCCGACAGGGGGCGTCAACTATACCTCTAACTGGGAGCTTTCCCTCGCCCGCGCCATTGCCGTCGCCAACGCCTTGCGTCGGGCCGGTTATGACGGGGACGTTTTGACCTACGGTTATGCGGATTCGCGATTTTCAACCCTTTCTGAACTGCCAGACAGTCAGAAATATTCATTGGCCCGCCGCGTCGATATCGTCATCCTCCCAACCGGAGGAAACCTGTGATTCGGCGCGTACTCAAGAGCTCCATTGCTGCGGCAACCCTGATTGCCGCCCTGTCTTCGGGGGGGACAGCCTGGGGTGACGCCGTTACCGTGCGCGGGTCAGATCAGGGCGATTTCATTCGACTGGTGTTTGATTGGCCTGCGCCGGTTGCGTTTTCCGCCGCAGTAGAAGGGGATTTGTTGTCGGTTACCTTCGGGCGACAGATTGAGGCGTCATACGATGGGGCTCTTCAATCCCTAGGCCGGCACATGACTGGCGCTGAGACAGGCGGCGGCGGTCGCGCGGCGCTGTTTCGTTTGCGTGGGCGTTATGATGCGATCGCTTTTGATCAGGGCGCATCGGTTGTTGTCGACCTGATTCCGCTTGAAACGCCATTGGTTGCAGCGCCGTCCCGCGGGGCTACACCCCCGGCGGACGCGACCACGCAGGAAACGCCATTCAGGCCGATCATTGAGGTCCGTTCCGGCGAACACAAGGATTTCAGCCGCCTGGTCTTCGATTGGCCGGAACCGGTGCGCTACACCCTTCAGTCAAATGGCCGTCAGGCGACCATCCGGTTCGAATCGCCGGCCGATGCCGATCTCGGCGCGATGCGCTCCCGTCCGCCGAAAAACCTGCAGGCCATTGCGGCGCGCGGTGACGATCAAGGCCTGACGGTTACCCTTACACTTCCTGAAGGCGGACGGGTCAAACACTATCGCAGCGACGGCAAGGTCGTTGTCGACGTCATGCGCGCCTTGCAGTCACCCGAACCGCCCAAGGTGGCGGAGGTTTCTGTCGCTCCTGCCGCCCCCGTGGCCAACCCAAGGCCGGAAGCTCCCAAAGCAGCGGCTCCCGTCAAGCTGGACCCCCCCAAGGACGCGGGCGGGGGACCCCCGCCACCGGTCGCGCAACCCACTGCGCCGGTTTCGCAACCAACCCCGCTTGAAACGGCGAAGCCTGAAGTTTCCGCCACGCAACAGGGCAAGCCAACGCCCCTTACGCCGAATTCGGAAGCATCAGGCGCCAAGGCGCCACAACAGGTATCGAGCGCACCACCCGTTCAGGGCAATACAGAGGCTTCGTCGCCCCCGCCGGCCGCAGACGTCCAGTTCAGCCTGTCTTTTAAATGGGAAGAGCCTGTCGCTGCTGCGGTTTTCCGCCGTGCGGGATATCTGTGGCTGGTGTTCGACAAGCACACCACCCCGGATACCGAAGCCTTGCGCCTCGCCAGTCAGGGGGGGCTGGAATCGATCGAACAGGTGCCGTCTGATCGCTCGACGGCGCTGCGGATGAAATTACCGGAGGACATCAACCCGATTCCCAGACGAAACGGGCTGGAGTGGAACTTCGATTTTGCGAAGCAACCCCTTTCGCCGGAAGTGGCCATCGAGACGATGGCGCAGAGCAGTGCGGTATCGGGCGACCGCCTCTTCCTGCCTGTGCCCGAGGCTGGCTTCGCTGTTCCCGTTCGCGATCCCTCGGTTGGGGATAATCTGGTTGTTGTGCCCGTCATTCCCCTCCGTCATGGGGTGGCGGCCAATCGCCAGTATCCGGAATTCGAAGTACTGCCCAGTGCGCAGGGGGTCGTTCTCCGCCCCCGTATCGATGATCTTCGTGTTCGCCCCTTCCGGCAGGGCGTGGAGTTGACCAGCGCATCCAACCTGAAGGTTACGTCACTCAATCCAAATCTGGAGGCCGCCGCCCAGGTCGCCGCGGCCCAGACGCTGAGGCGCGTTTTCGATCTTGATGCCTGGAGCCTTGGCTCCCTTGATGATTTCACCGAAAACAAACAGCGCCTTCAGTACGATGTCTCCATGACCACGGAAAAGGCGCGGACAGACGCCCGTATGGCGCTTGCCCGCTTCTTTCTGGCCTACGGCCTTGGCCCGGAAGCTCTGGCCGTCCTCAGCCAGACCGTGAAGGACGACAAGGATATAGCCAAGGAAGCGAAGTTCCTTTCCCTGCGTGGGGCCTCGAATTTCATGATGCACCGTTACGACGAAGCGGCCACCGACTTCTCCGACCAGAGTTTGCAGCGGATAGATGAGGCGGCCCTTTGGTTGGCGGCAACCCAGGCGGCCCAGGGTGATGCGGAAAACTCGGCCCCGATCCTGCGGCGGACAGGCAGCCTCATTCGGTCCTATCCGCGTCCCCTGAAAAGCAGGGTGGGAATCGAAATTGTCTCTGCCGCTTTATCCATAGGCGACCTGCAACAGGCAGAACATTATCTGGAGATGCTCAGGGTCCAGGAGCCCTCAGCCCATGAAAAGGCGCAACTGGACTTCCTTGAGGGGCGGATCGCCGAAATCGCAGGGGATTTCGATACGGCCGTGGCGAAATGGGAAGAGGCCATGGCCGGCCCCCATCGCCCTGTCCGCGCCAAGGCGGCCTTTGCGCGCGAAGAACTTCTTCGCAAACTGGAAAAAATCAATAAACGCGAGGCAATCGAGGAACTGGAAAAATTGCGTTTCGCGTGGCGGGGCGATTCCTTCGAATTCAACCTTTTGCGAACGCTGGGGAACCTCTATTTCGAAGAAAACGATTTCAGGAGCGGCTTGCGCGCGCTTCGTCAGGCCGCGACATATTTCCGCAAGGACCCCGCTGCGCCGGAAGTGACGCAGACGATGTCGAAGGTCTTTAACGATCTTTATCTCGAAGGCAAGGCGGACGCGATGCCGCCGGTTACCGCCATCGCCCTGTTCGACGAATTCAAGGAACTGACCCCGGCTGGCGAGGAAGGCGACCGCATGATCAGGCATCTGGCGGATCGCCTGATCGATGTCGACCTGCTGGACCGCGCAGCGGAGCTTCTTCAGAACCAGGTGGAATTCAGGTTGAAGGGGGTGGAACGGGCTCGGGTTGGCGCGAAGCTGGCCCTGATAAAGATGTTCGACAAGAAAATAGAACAAGGCATCAAGTCCCTTGATGATACCGAGGCCAGCGGCCTTCCCGACGACCTGGCGACCATTCGCCGCCATCTCCGCGCCAGGGCCCTGATTGCGCTTGAGCGCAATGATGACGCGCTTGCCGTCCTCAAGGGCGATGAAAGCCTGGATGCAAACAAGCTTCGCGTCAGCATGTACTGGCAGGCGAAGGAATGGGGGAAAGCGGCGGAATCCTTGCGCCAGATTGTCAGGGACGGTGGTGCGCGCGCCGGAAAGCCGCTGGAGGACAAGCAAGCCCGCTCAATTCTTGATCTAGCCGTCGCCCTGACGCTTGCGGGGAACGAGCGGGGGATGGAGCGCGTCCGGCGCGATTTCGAGGCCGGAATGGAGCAGAGTGACTACAAGGACGCCTTCCGGCTGATTTCAAGCGAAACTTCACGTGGCCTGATTGACTATCGCACACTGGAATCGCGGGTGAGCGAAGCGGAAACCTTCACCAATTTCCTTGCAGACTACAAAGCCAAGCTGAAAGCCGGACAGATCGACGCCCTAAAGTGATTGTCTGCTGAAATATGCGGCCCTTAGCCGCCGTAACTTTTGACAAGACTGCCGACAAGCAGATACCAGCCATCCACAAGAACGAAGAAAATGATCTTGAACGGCATCGATACCATGATCGGTGGCAGCATCATCATGCCCATGGACATGAGGACGGACGCCACCACCATATCAATCACCAGGAATGGCACGAAAATCAGGAAACCGATTTCGAAGGCCCTGCGAAGCTCGCTGATCATGAAGGCCGGGATCAACGCCTTCATGGGAATGTCGCGACCCGTAACTGTTTCCGGGACATTCGCCATATCTGTGAAGAGAAGAAGGTCGGCTTCACGGACATGGCGCATCATGAAGTCGTGGAACGGAACCGTCGCCCGTTCGAAGGCTTCGATTTCTTCCATTTCCCCGTCCATCAGGGGCTTGATCGCCTGATCGTAGGCGGCCTCGAAGGTCGGGGTCATGATGAAAAAAGTCAGAAACAGCGCCAGACTGACCAAAACCTGGTTCGGCGGCGTTCCCTGTGTGCCGAGCGCCACGCGGACGAAGTGGAACACAATGACGATGCGTGTGAAGGACGTCACCATGATCAGCATGGACGGCGCCAGGCTGAGCACCGTGATCAACGCAACCAGTTGTACGATGCGCGCCGTTGAAGACGTGTCGCCGCCGAGGTCCAGTGTGAAGCTCTGGGCCATGGCGTCCCCGGAGGACAGCGTCATGGCGAATGCCGCGCCGGCAAATGCGACAACCAAGGCTATCAGCAGGCGGAACGCCGGAAAATTCCTGGGGTTCAAACGCTTTGGGGCCATCAGGTTTTCGGCTCCCCATATCCGCGGTCGGCGCCGCCCAGAACAGGCTCTGTCCGGGTCGCCTGTTCCGCCTTGCGCAACGCGCCCTTGAAATCCGCCGGGGCTTCTCCGTCGGTGGAAGCGGAGGGGATGCCGTCTTCGACGACGATGTCGTTTCCGCCTCCGATCATCAGCAGGTGCTCCTTGTCGTCCCGACGGACCAGAATCAGCCTTCGTCTGGAATCGATCGGGATGGTTTCCTCGATCGACAGGCGGCGGGGTTTCCCGATCCGTCCTGCCGTTCTGTACCCGATCCCCATCCGCCGCATGACCACAGCCGCCAGGCCGATCAGGGCCAGAACAAAGATCAGGGCAAAAACAAAACGCAGATAGCTTTCAACATCCATGGGGGTGTCGCCTGACCGTGGAGGGGGAGGGGAACACGCCTGTTTTCACGAATCACCGCCCGGTTTCTTGTATGCGGCGGTCGCCTCCATGGGGGACGCGCCGATTGCAGCCGTCCCCAGCTTCCTGTTCTGCTCGACCAGATCCTTGGCCAGCGAATCGAGGGCGGCGATGATTTCAAGCAACGTCTGTCCCATTCGTCCGTTGTCGTCGGGGGTGGCTGCGATCTGGGTGCAAAGCTCCCCGACATGCCCCTGAAGGGAGGAAAGGTCCACCATTTTCCCTTCCGCCAACAGCCTGCGCGCGCTTGCGATCAGGGATTCGACTTTTGCGACCTGCAAGGCGAGGTCATCGACAGGTTTTCCGCCGTGTTTTCCGCCAGGTCCCTGATCGTCTGCGCTCATGTTGCGTCCTCAGGTATATTCATTATCGCGTTTCCTGCCGTGATCATCCTCGAAAACATCAAGGGCCTCGGTGACGCCGGGTGGCGTCTTTCCGCTTTTCCTGTAGACGTAGGTCAGAACCTCTGCGACCGCAGCGAAGGCTTCCATCGGAATCTCATCACCGATCTCGAGGGCGTCCAGAAGCTCGACGAGGTCGGCATCTTCGCGGACATTGATGTCATTGGCCAGTGCGACGGCGATAATACGCTCGGCCAGTTCTCCGGTTCCCTTGGCGACGACTTCCGGCGCATTGAAACCCTGCGGTTCGTAGCTCAGGGCGACCGCCTTGGTATCCGTCCGTTTTACCTGTTCGTCGGCACGATCTTCACCCGCCATCACGACTCCGAATCCGTCTCGAGCATCATTTCGCGACTCATTCCGCGTTCAGTCTCGCCCATCTAGTTTAACAAAGATTTAAGCGATGGCTCCCTTAATTAATCCTGTAAAAACAATTGGTTATCCGTTGTTTTTGTGGGGTCGCCCAGAATCCCCCGATTCACTGTTTTTTAAAGAATGACTCCCCATACTTCGGACATTCGCAACAGGATGGATGCGTGCCGGAATTACCGGCGAGGATGCGGACAGGCCCGGAACTTACGGGTCGAATGCAGTCTCGGATGCGCGGTTGGTCGATGGATTTCAAGAAGCTTACGCTTTTCGAAGGGATCAAGAGGCGGGTTGACTGGCTCAACCAGCGCCAGAAGGTCCTGTCCGAAAACATCGCGAATGCCGATACGCCGAAGTACCGCGCAAGGGATCTGAAGGAAATAAAGTTCCGCGATGCGCTGAACGATTCGGTCGACAGGGTGAATATTCGGACGACCGACCCGAAACATATCAGCAAGGGCAGGGCGGGCGCCGGGGCGAATCGCGAGGGGCCGGAACGCAAGCCCTATGAAACCGCACCGGCGGGGAATGCTGTTGTCCTTGAAGAGCAGGTGATGAAGGTGAGCGACACCACCGTGAACCACAAACTGATGACCGAGCTTTACAAGAAACATCTGGGGATGCTCAGGACGGCGACGGGGCGCCGGTAACGGACCGTGCAATCGTAATCTGATCGAAAGACCGCAGAATGGATGATTTGTTTAAAAGCATGAAAATCTCCTCCTCGGGCATGAAAGCCCAGGGGACGCGCCTGCGGGTCATTTCGGAGAATGTCGCGAACGCCAACTCCCTGCCGCAGAATCCGAACGAAAATCCATACCGACGCAAGGTCGTGATCTTCAAGAACGAGCTTGACCGGGCGATGGGTGCGGAAACGGTAAGGGTGAAGAAAATTCGCCCCGATACGTCTGATTTCAAACAGAAGTACGATCCAAGCCACCCGGCGGCCGATGCGAATGGCTATGTTCGTACGCCGAACGTCAGTACACTCGTCGAAATGACCGATATGCGCGAGGCGCAGCGTTCATACGAAGCCAACATGAATGTCATCAAGGCCTCGAAAGGCATGCTGACAAGCACGATCGACCTTCTGCGCTAGGGCCGGGTCGCAAGGGAATTTTAGGAGTTGATCCATGCCGATTAACATGAATCAGGCGATTTCGGCCTATAACAACGCCGCAAAAACTTTTGGTCAGGGCGGCGACTCCGCAAAGAAGGCGGAGGGGGGCGGCCACCCCGGCGATGATTTCGGGAGCATGGTGAAGCAGTCCCTGCGTGACGCCATCGATGTACAGAAAACGGGGGAACGCCTTTCCGTCGCCGCCATCGCCGGAAAAGCCGACATCAACGAAGTGATCACAGCCGTCGCCGAAGCCGATGTCACCTTGCAGGCGGTTGTTTCGATTCGCGACAAGGTGATTGAGGCGTACAAGGAGATTTCCAGGATGCCCATCTAGCAGGGGTATCGGGCACAGGCATGAATGATGTCGCCGTCATTGAAGTGGGGCGTGAGGCCTTTTTCCTCATCATCATTATTGGTGGGCCGATCATGATGATCGGTCTGGCGGTCGGTCTTGTTATCGCCCTGTTCCAGACCCTGACGTCGATTCAGGAAATGACCCTGACATTCGTACCCAAGATTCTCGCCATCTTTGCGGCGATTCTCATCTTTTTGCCGTTCATGATCAACGAGATGGTTGATTTCGGGCGGCTGATGTTCGATCGAATCATCGCGCTGGGCTAACACCGGAAGGAGGGGAGATGCTCTCCGAAGTTCTCTCCCTTAATATTTACGCATTCTTGCTGGTTTTCACCAGGATCGGGGCTGCGTTGATGGTTCTTCCCGGATTTGGCGACAGTTACGTCAACACCCAGGCCCGTCTGATGTTTGCCCTTGCCGTTTCCTTCGTTGTTTACCCGATGGTGGCCGATTCGATTCCGGCAATACCGGCCAGCGGTATCGGCCTTGCGGTCCTGATCGTCGGGGAAGCGCTAATCGGCTTTTTCATCGGCACGGTAGCCCGGATCATCATGGCGGCCCTTCATGTGGCGGGAACCGTCGCCGCCTTCATCTCGGCGATGGCCAATGCGCTTGTCTTCGATCCGGTGTCCGAAGCGCAGGGATCGCTCCTCGCGGGAATGCTCGGCACCATCGGGCTTGTCCTGTTGTTTGTTACGAACCTCCATCACCTGATGCTGAGCGCAGCCATCGACAGCTACACCCTGTTCATACCGGGGAAATACCCCGCAACAGGCGATATGTCGGAACTGATTACGCATACGGTGTCGGGTTCTTTCCAACTCGGCGTACAATTGGCGGCGCCGTTTATTGTCGTCGCCTTCGCCTTCAATGTGGCCATGGGCCTGGTGGCGCGCCTCAATCCCATGTTCCCCGTTTTCTTTCTTGGCTTGCCGCTTCAACAGGTTATCGCATTGCTTACCTTCGCCATCTGCCTTTCCGCGATGATGATGGTATTCTTGCGGCACTTCGACGAAGGCGTTCGGGCCTTCATCGCCCCCTAGGGTCAGGAAATGGCTGAAGAAGACGACGCATCAAAAACAGAAGACCCGACTTCCAAGAAATTGACGGAAGCGCGGAGTGAGGGTCAGGTCGCCCAGTCCATGGAAGTAAAGACCTGGGCGATGTTCCTTGGCGCGAGCCTTCTGATGGTTACCATCGTCCCCTACGTCATGGATGGCGTACGCCGGTCGCTTGTCGTGTTCCTCGAATCGCCACACGCCATTTCGGTTGATTCCGGTCATCTGCAGGTGACGATGTTCAATACCCTCCAGGACCTGGGGGTCTACATTCTTCCGCTTTTCGCTTTTTTCGTCCTCGTCGCCCTGGCCGGCGCGGCCGGTCAGGTGGGGATGAAGCTCAGCCCGAAGCTGATCAAGCCGAAGACCCAGAAAATTTCCGTCATATCCGGTTTCAAGCGCATCTTCTCGATGAAGCAGGTGCTCGAGTTCGTCAAGGGTCTGGTCAAGGTGTCAATTGTTGCGGCGCTTGCGATTACCCTGGTCATCCCGTTCCTTGATGACCTTCCGTTGCTGCCAGAGTTCGACCTTCATCTGATTCTGGATCGGATGTGGTTGATCGCCATTCTTCTGATCGTCAGTGTGACCGGAATCATGACTGTTATCGCAGCGCTCGACTTTGTTTATCAAAGGCATTCCTTCACAAAAAAGATGCGCATGACAAAGCAGGAAGTGAAGGACGAACACAAACAGGCCGAAGGCGACCCGGCCATCAAGGCGAAACTGAAGGGCATCCGTATGCAACGTGCGCGGACGCGTATGATGGCGGCTGTTCCGGAGGCCGATGTGATCATCACCAACCCGACCCACTACGCCGTGGCCCTGACCTACAAGCTGGAGGAAATGCAGGCGCCGCGCCTCGTTGCGAAGGGTGTTGATCACCTTGCTTTCCGGATCAGGGAGATTGCCGAGGAAAACGACGTTCCCGTGGTTGAGAACCCGCCCCTGGCCCGTGCGCTCTACGCCACCGTCGAACTTGACCAGGATATCCCCTACGAACACTACAAGGCCGTGGCCGAAATCATCGCCTACGTCATGGGCCTCAAGGGACAGCGGCCGTCATGATGCGTAAAAGAATGCTGAAGCGCGACGGCTTTTCGCCTTCCGCTTTAAAAGGATTGCGCTTTGCCGGCGCGGGTGTGGCGGGCGTAACCTTTTCGGGTACGGCCTTCGCCGCCCTTTGGCAGTCCGGGTTTTCCCCGACCATATCGGGGGGGCTGGCGGCTGTCGGGGGCGCTGCGCTGGCCGCGCTCGTTCTGGGGCAGAGGTTGCGCCTGAACAACGGCGGGACGGGACCCATCATTGCCGCCGCCGCGGACGCCGATCCCGACGGGCGGATGATCGTCGATGCAGATGGCGTCACGGTCTATGCCAACGATGCTTTCGCGAATCTCTTTCCCGACGCCACGCTGTCCGCGATCGGGGCCGTTCTTGATGGCGTGACGGCGGAGGACGATTTTCTTCGGCTGACGGCCGCCGCCGACGGTGGGGCTTCCGTACACGCCGAATTCGCCGTCAGGCTGCCGGGAAAGGATCGTATGTGGCGGGCCGTCTCCGCGACGCCCCTTGCGGATTGGCCGGGGCATGTCCTGTGGACGGCAAGGGATGTATCCGCCCGGCGCGAAATCATGGAGACACGCCGGGAGGAGGAAAAGACCCTTGAAGACCTGATCGGGAACATGCCGGTCGGGTTCTTTTCGGCCGGTCCGGACGGGCGGTTCCTCTATATCAATGAAACCCTGTCCCGCTGGCTCGGAATCGGCGATGACGAACCGGTTTCGAATCTGTCGCTGGCGGACTTTGTCGCAGGCGTCATCGATGAGACGGACACGGAGGGGTTGTCAGGCGTCGAAACCGAAGACGATCAGGGCGAGCGCATGCATGGTGAGTTGATGCTGCGTCCCCGATCTGGCGAACCGTTCCGCGCCTATCTGCGCCAATCGGCGATTGAAGACGCCGACGGAGAGCTCATGCAAAGCCGTTCGGTGGTGCTGCGTGACTTCACGGCGCAAAGCGCGCTGGCCGGCGCCATGCGCCGGTGGGAGCGACGGTACCGCTCGTTGTTCGCCGAGGCTCCCGTGGGTATCGCGCTTGTCGATCTCAGCGGTGAGGTCATGGAAAGCAATCGCGCGTTTCTCAAGATGATCGGACTGCACCGCGAAGCGGTGATCGGGAAGCCTCTGTCCGCACGCATCAGAAAAGAAGACCGCCCCAATCTGGAAGCCCACCTTTCGAAGGTCGTGATGGGAACCATGCCCGCCTCGCGGGTGGAGGTCCGCTTGCCCGGCATAGGAGAGGCCGAGATCGTGGCGTCGGTTTTCGTCAGTCGGGTGGAAGACAGCCTGGGGGATGTATCCGGCCTGATCCTCCACTTCATCGACACGACGGAGCGCAAGCATCTGGAGGCGCAATTCAGCCAGGCCCAGCGGATTCAGGCCGTCGGGCAACTGGCGGGCGGGGTCGCGCATGACTTCAACAACCTGCTGACGGCGATGATCGGGTTTTGCGACCTGCTGCTCGGCCGTCATGGTCCGGGCGATCCTTCATTCGCCGATATCATGCAGATCAAGCAGAACGCCAATCGCGCAGCCAACCTCGTGCGTCAGCTTCTTGCCTTCTCCCGCCGGCAAACCTTGCAGCCGAAGGTGATCGACATCACCGCGGCCCTGTCGGACATGTCCAGCCTTCTGCGGCGGCTGATCGGCGAGAATATCGAACTGAAAATGGATCATGGGCAGGACCTCGGGCTTCTGCGCGTGGACCCGGCCCAGTTCGATCAGGTGATCGTCAATCTTGCGGTCAACGCGCGCGACGCCATGCCCGGTGGCGGCACACTGACCTTTCGGACGAAGAATGTTTCCCTTCATGAACCGGTCCATCGGGGCCACGACATCATGGACCCGGGCGACTATGTGCTGATCGAGGTCGAGGATACCGGCGTCGGGATATCGAAAGAGGATATCGGTCGAATCTTCGAGCCCTTCTATTCGACCAAGGGGGTAGGGGAAGGAACCGGCCTTGGGCTGTCGACCGTGTACGGGATCGTTCACCAGACCGACGGGTACGTCTTTGTCGATTCGGCCATCGGGGAAGGCACGACATTCGGCATCTATCTTCCGGCCGTCGAGGCAGCCGAAGGCGAAGTGGTCGGGACGGGCCATGACCGGGAGGAGCCGTCGGAAGGCTCGGACCTGACTGGCGGGGGAACCGTCCTGCTGGTCGAGGACGAGGACGCCGTTCGCCTGTTCGCAACACGGGCGTTGACCAACAAGGGCTATACGGTGCTTGAGGCGCGGAACGGCGAGGTCGCGCTGGATGTTGTCCAGCAGCACAAGAATGACATTGATCTGGTGATATCCGATGTGGTGATGCCAGGCATGGACGGACACACACTGGTGCGTTTCATCCGCGAGGAACTGCCCGATGTGAAGGTGATATTCATATCAGGCTATGCCGAAGATGCGATCCCAAGGGAAATCGGCAGCGATCCGACACTCAACTTCCTGCACAAGCCATTCAGCCTTATCGAACTGGCCGCCAAGGTCAAAGACGTCATGGAAGGCTAGGGACGGCGAATCAGTTTTTCGTGTGGCAAGGCGCGGATCGAAACAATCGTTGAAAATGCCGAAAAAACGAGAACATTTCGCGAATACAAATCAGATTATTCATTGTTATCAATTGGATAAAAAAAACTGTTGCGAATGAGAACAAAGCATGTACATTCGGTTCATTGCAAGGCAGCCCAGCCTGTGAAATAAGAAAGGGGATCGCAATGTCGAATAGCGCACTTCGTCTGGTGGACAAGGAAAACATGGATAAGACAAAGGCCCTTGATGCCGCGTTGACCCAGATCGAACGGGCGTTCGGCAAGGGCTCGATAATGAAGCTCGGCCAACGCGAGGTGGTGGATGCGGATGCGGTTTCGACCGGTTCGCTGGCCCTTGATATCGCGCTTGGTATTGGCGGTCTTCCACGCGGTCGCGTGGTTGAAATCTATGGTCCGGAAAGCTCCGGCAAGACGACCCTGGCCCTGCATGCGGTGGCCGAGGCCCAGAAGGCCGGCGGCACCTGCGCTTTCGT
>JAPHTL010000178.1 GCA_026193355.1 Rhodospirillales bacterium | reverse complement strand
TGGGGAACCAGAAAGTCGCCGCGCTGCCACATTTCCCAGGCGACGGTCAGATAACGGGTTTCATCCACCGGCATCAGCGGGCGGAAAGCTTCCGAAACGACGATCAGGGCGATCCAGAGCATTGTCCACAGGATCGGCTGCCACGCGACGTTTCTCATCACTCCTGCCCTGCCTTGTCGACGCCCGGTTTCCCGGCCAGCGCATCACCGCCCGCCTCGCCCAGCGCCTGTATGACCTCGTCCTCATCGCCCTTGCTGCGGCCAAAACGATGATAGAGGTGAACGCCAAGGCCTGCGGCGGCGATGAACATGACGGCGGAAAGCCCGATCCGCATGGCGGGATCGACATTGATGCCACTGCCGACAAGGGCGAAAACGGCGGTCTGCGGAATGTAGCCCAGCGCCGAGCCGGCGACGAAGCGCAGCGCGCTGGCGCCCGACACACCGGCGGCCAGATTGGTCAGAAAATTGTTGCCCACCGGCAAAAGACGGATCAGCACCGCCATGGAAAAGGTATTGCCGCTGAGGAAGGCGTCCACCTTGCGAATGCGTTCCGGGGCCCGCTTGCGCACGAAGGAACGTCCCAGAACGCGGGCATAGGTAAATGCGGCGATGCAGCCGCCAACCGTGGCGAGAAGCGCCAGCGCCGTCCCCATCACAAACCCGAAGGCATAGCCGCCGAGGAAGCTGATGATCTGGCGCGGCAGGCCGATTGAGGTGAAAAACGCGGCGGCGACGAAGAACAGGGCCTCTCCGGCCAGCCCGCGTCCTTTCACCTGGGTGTCGATCCATGCGGTGTCGAGAACATCGGCCAGGCCGCTCAGCTTGATCAGAAGACCGAAGGCGGCGAACGCCCCGATCATGACCAGCCCCTTGATCACACTCCGCAGATCCATGGGCGGGACTAGTCCTTCCCGCCTTCGACGCGCGGCGTTTTGGCGCGGCGCAGCAGCCACATCACCCCGAAGATATCGTCGATACCGACCCACAGACGATCCAGTGTGCCGTAATTCGAGGTACCGCGCTCCCGCGGGCGGTGATTGACGGGAACGGAGACAACCGCGCCACCGCGCCGGATCATCAGGGCAGGCATGAAACGGTGCATGTGGTCGAAATAGGGCATGTCCAGATAGGCGGCGCGGGTGAACACCTTCAGCCCGCAGCCCGTGTCTGGCGTGTTATCGCGCAGCATGCGGGCCCGCACCCCGTTGGCAATGCGCGAGGAAATACGCTTGATCCACGTATCGCGGCGCTTGGCGCGATGCCCGGCGACAAGCAGGGCGTCGGAATCGTCGGCCGCGCGCAGGCGCGCCAGAAGGTCGGGGATGTTGGCCGGGTCGTTCTGTCCGTCGCCATCAAGGGTGGCGATCACCGGGGCGCGCGCCGCCTTGACGCCGGTGCGCACCGCCGTGCTCTGCCCACAGCTTTCCCTGTGGCGCACGACCCTCAGGGTCGGGTGCTTCGCCCCCGCCTCGACCAGTCGGGCGGGGGTTTCATCGGTGCTGCCGTCATCCACGTAGATGATTTCATAGGTCGCAACGCCATCAAGGGCGGCGGCGATCTCGTCGATCAGGGGGTGGATGTTTTCGGCCTCGTTACGCACGGGCACGACAACAGCGAGCTCCGGCGCAATGGCCGGAGAAACGGAACCTGCGCCGGTATCGGCGGCGCGGACAACAACGGGAAAGGCCAAACGCGGCAACGGACCTGGTCCATTCGGTGGTGGTACGATGCCAGCGTTAATACACCCTGCCGCGTCAGGCGTCTAGGGAAGCGACGGCGCGGGATATCCAGCGCGCGGTCAACTTTTCCTGCACCCCGTTCTGCGACAGGCGCTGGCGCAACCCGTCAAAGTCCACGTGATCCAGCGGCTGGTCCTGGTTGAAACAGGTAAACACCACCGTTTCCTCGCCCGTCTTGGGGTCGACCTGGCGTTGCAGGCACTGTGCGCAGACCTTCTTGAGCATGCATTGCATGGGCGAATTGATACTGCCCACCGCCACATGATCGGTCTTCAGGTATTCGCGTAATTCCTTGTGCCGTGACGCGGCGACCGCCGCCATCATACGATCCGAACCGATGGCGATCACCCGGTCCACGTCGGACAGCGGGACGGAAATATCGCCCAGCTTGCCTTCGGCGTAGGCCACCATGGCTTGCACGACATTGCCGACGAAGGCCTTGTCCTGCGGGCGTTCGGGTTCGATACCCGGATCGGTGTCGGAACACCACACCACCGTATCGGCGGCGGCCGTGATGTTTTCCACATGGAAGCGGTCGATTGCGTTCTTGTAGGCGGCGAAATACAGCACACGGGAACCAGCCTCGCGCATTGCCTTGCCGATGGAAAACAGCACCGCATTGCCCAGACCACCACCGGCCAGCAGCACCGTTTCACCCCCCGGCGCCTCGGTCGGCGCGCCGGTCGGCCCCATCAGGACAACAGGCTCACCCGGCTTCAGGTGGGCGCAGAGGCTGCTTGACCCGCCCATTTCAAGGACGATCACCGAAACCAGCCCTTTTTCCTTGTCCACCCAGGCCCCGGTCAGGGCGATCCCTTCCATCGACAAAAGGCTGCCATCGGTCTGTGGCGCATGGGTTTCATAGTTCTGCAACCGGAAGAACTGACCCGGTTCAAAAGCCTGCGCGGCGAAGGGCGCATTGAAGATCACCTCGACAATGGTCGGGGTCAGGCGTTTGACCTCGCGCACCGTAACGCGCAGGCCCGAATCAAGCGCTGCGCGCAGGTCACCGGCGGCAACGGCCGTCGGCGCATTTCGCGCCATCACCCGACCGACCACGGGATAACCCTGCTTGGCGCTGGCCATGGCCTTGACCACGTTCCCGGCGTAGGACGGATGCAAGTCGCCAAAGAAGCTGATGGCGCGACCGTCTTCGGCCTTGTGCATCAGGACATTGACCTTGTCCGGCTTGGGCAGCCAGCCCGGATCCACCGGATTGCCGTCCTCGTCCAGCGCCTGATAGAACTTGCCCTTCATCGCATAGACGCCGGGATTTTCCTGCGCCAGAACGGTGTTCGGACGTGTTCCGGCGGCGACCAGAATGGTGCGGGCAGGCAACGTCAACTCTTCGTCGGTCGGCGACAGTTTCCCTTCCTCGGACACCTGCTGACGCACCAGGCGCAGACCCTTGGCCGCCCCGAATTCATCGACCTCCACGGCAGCCGGGGCCAGCAGCTCAGCAATGCGGATGCCCTGTTCCAGCGCCTTTTCGACCTCTTCATGGTTCAGCGTGTAGCTGGGCGCATCGATCATCCGACGGCGATAGGCCATGGTGACGCCGCCCCATTCGTTGACCAGTTCGATGAACCGGGGGGCACGGCCCTCCTTCCCGGCCGCTGCCCTTTCGGCCCGGATCGCCCGGCCGTGGGTCAGGAATTCTTCGGCGACCCCGGCCTCTTCCGGCGTCCATGCCGCGCGCACCGCAGCCTCGCCACCATCGGCGGCAAGCGCCTCGAAACGATCAAGGAACTTCTCGACCTGACGACAGTAATAAACCAGCGCCTCTGTCGCGGTGTCGATGGCGGTCAGACCACCGCCCACAACGACAACCGGCAGACGGATCTGCAAGTTGGCGATCGAGCTTTTCTTGGCCGCACCGGTCAACTGCAACGCCATCAGGAAATCGGATGCCTGCCGTACGCCGCGGGCCAACCCGTTGGGAATGTCGAGCACCGTTGGCGCACCCGCACCCGCACACAGCGCGATGTGGTCGAAACCCATTTCAAACGCCTGTTCCGGCGTTATCGTTCCGCCAAAGCGGACGCCGCCGTACATGGCGAAGGCCCGCCGCCGTTCCAGCAGCAGGCGCAGGACTTTCAGGAAGTTCTTGTCCCAGCGGACGGTGATGCCGTATTCGGCCACGCCGCCAAAACCGGCCATCACGCGATCGTCCAGCGATTCCTTCAGCGCATTCCAGTCGCGGATCGGCTGGAACGGCACGGGCGCACCGGCCTCGTCAACGCCGGACAGTTCGGCGGGAAGTGGCTCTATCTTCAAGCCGTCCACCGCCATCACCGAATGCCCTTCGTTCAACAAGTGGTGCGACAGGGTGAACCCGGCGGGGCCAAGACCAACCACCAGAACCTTGTACCCGCTTGGAGCCTTCGGCAGGGGCCGATCGAAGTTGAGCGGATTCCACCGGGTCAGCAAACCATAGATCTCGAACCCCCAGGGCAGGTCGAGGACGTCCTTGAGCACCCGCGTTTCAACCTGCGGGATGTGCACGGGTTCCTGCTTCTGGAAAATGCAGGACTTCATGCAATCGTTACAGATCCGGTGTCCGGTGCCGGCAACCATCGGATTGTCGACAACGACGATGGCCAGGGCGGACAGGCTGTGCCCGTCCATCTTGGCCTTGTGCATCTCGGAGATGCGTTCTTCCAGTGGGCAACCCGCGAGGGTCACGCCAAGGGGATTTGTCATCAGTTCATCTGTCTTGCGATCCTTCAGCCCATGCGAACAGGCGTCCTTTTCCCGCTCATGGCAAAGTACGCAGTAGTGGACGTTGTCCATTGCGCCGATCTGGTCGGTCCCGTGATCGGTCAGGTCGAAACCGTCACGCTGGTGATAGTGCGCGGGATCGCCCTCAATCATGTCGATGCCGCAGTGCTTGTTGATCCGGTGCGGCACAAGCGCCGTGGGATAAACGTGCTTGACGACCCGGAACACGGCGTCGCCGGCATGGCGTTCCCGTCCCGAAGGGGTCGTCGCAGCCCAGGACGCATAGCGTTGCGCGATTTCCAGCGAAGCGGCGTTGGCCTCCTCGTCCTCCAGCCAGCCCAGCACGGTATCGGCGAAGGCGCGTTGGTCCCATTTTCCACCGATCAGAGGGTAAAGTTCGGCGGCCAGCTCGTCGCCGTCCAGAGTATCGGCGAAATCGGGGGCGACCTTGTGCACCGCCCGGCGTTGGACGAAGTTCCGCTGACAGACGAAAACGGGCTCAAGCGCCAGATGCGCCGCCGTAAGGTCCTTGATACGCTCCACATCCCCGAACATCTCGGCGATGAACATCTCCAGATGTCCGGCGAGGGAGAGCAGAAGATGGGATTCTTCGGGTCGTGGCAACCCGCCGCGGTTGTCGCCTGAAGACGCCTTTCGCGCCGCCAGCAGGCTGTCGTGCAGATCGGGGGCATCCCTGTGAAGGCGGTCCATAAAAAGGCCGTCAATCCGCTTCAGGCCATCGATTTCGTAGAGGTCCTCGAAACGCAGACCAAAACCAAGCTCAAGATCGCTCATGGCATCCTCGCCAGATGATTGTGAAACCCGGCGCCAGACAAGACGGCCCCAAGGCGCTTCGACTTCAAAGAATAGCCCACTGGACATTGATCGTGGACAACTTATGTATCATGGAAGCCATGCACAAGCGACGCACGTCTGGTTGAACGGAGAAAGAATATGCCCAAAATCGTGCCGCCCGCCGGGTATGCTGGCGACATCACGCCGCGAGAGGCGTGGGAGATGCTTCAGGACGATCCAAATGCGGTTCTCGTCGATGTCCGGACCCAGGCGGAATGGATCTATGTCGGCATCCCGGATATCAGCAGTCTCGGGCGGAAGCCGTTTCTCGTTCCCTGGCTGACCCTTCCGGCCATGCAGGTCAATCCCGACTTTCGCCATCAGGTCGAGGCCGAGGGTGTCGGCCCGTCCGCCACCGTATTGTTCATCTGCCGTTCGGGATATCGTTCGCGCGATGCAGCAGTCGCCATGACGTCGGCGGGGTATGATCGCTGCTACAACGTGTCGGACGGTTTTGAAGGCCCACTGGACAATGACAAACACCGCGGAACATCCGCAGGATGGAAAGCGGACGGGCTGCCGTGGGTGCAAAATTAAACGCCTAGAGCGAACCCAAAGCCTGCGCCAGATCGTCCTTGAGGTCATCGACGTCTTCAAGACCCACCGAAAAGCGCACCGTCGCATCCCCGATACCCAGCCGCGCCTTTTCCGCCGCATCAAGCTTCTGATGGGTGGTCGTCGAAGGATGGGTGATCAGGCTCTTGGCGTCGCCCAGATTGTTGGAAATATCGATCAGCTTCAG
>JAPHTL010000107.1 GCA_026193355.1 Rhodospirillales bacterium | reverse complement strand
TTTACCGGGAATGGGGGTTTTCTCGGCCTTTTCGCCAGAAACGATTTTGGCGCCCATCTTGTCCTGCTCGCCCTCATGACACTCAAAACAGCGATCGCCGATCTTCTTGATGGCCCGGGCGCCACCGTGATCGGATCCCTTGTAGATCCATTCTAGTGAAGCCTGTCCAGGATAGAGCAAGGTGATGTCGCGTCCCTGGATAGAGGCCCAGTTGATCGGTCCGTCACCTGCAGCGGGTGTTGCGGAAGGTGTTGCCGCCGCTGGCTGTGCAGCTGGGGCAGCTGCCGGAGCCGCAGCTTGAGGCGCGGCAGCAGGGTGCATGGCGGCTTCGGTCGCCGCCTTGTCCAGCGCGTCACGCTCTTCATCGGAAATCGGATCCAACTGACGGCCAACGACAGGCTTGCCATCGTAGAAGCTTTCGCCCTCGGCGATCAGATGGGAAACATCCCTGTGCGCGATGCCCTTGTGGCAATCGATACAGGTCATGTTGTCCGCTTGGGCGAGCTGGTGGTTTTTCCAGGCGCGCTTCTGCTGCTTGTTGGCGATCATACCATCCCAGGAGTGGCAGTTACGGCATTCACGCGAATCCGACATTTTCATCTCGCGCCACACATTTTTTGCAAGTGTCAGGCGGCGCGCTTCGAATTCCTCCTGGGTATCAATAGATCCCATGGCCCAATGATAAAGTTCCTTGCTTGCCTTGATCTTGCGTATGAATTTGTAGATCCAGGGGTCCGGCACGTGGCAGTCCGAACACACCGCGCGGACGCCGCTGCGGTTCTCGTAGTGAACAGTGTGTTTGTATTCCTTGTAGACCGTGCTCTCCATTTCGTGGCAACCAATGCAGAATTCGAGGGTATTGGTTGCTTCCATCGCCGTATTGAATGCACCCCAGAACAGGATGCCGGTGATGAAGAAGATGCCGGCGGCGCCAAGGCTCGCGCCAAGAAGCTTTATTTTTGTCATTCGGCTGAACAGGTTTTTTTCCATCGTGGGATCCTACCTGAGGGTATTGGTCGCATTACACGCCATTGGTCATACCAGGCGACCGACAAGTGAAAAGGGGCGGGCGTTTTAGCGCCCGCCCCTTTCCTTGTCGTTACCGTCGATTCACATCAGGTGATGTGGTGCGAGCGGATGGTCACGTTGAACTTGCCGGTCGGGGTTTCGAGGTCCTTGATCCGAGCCTTCTCTTCGAGGGTCTTGGAGTCATAAACCACGATTTCACCCTTGAGCCAGTCCTTCTTGCCGCCGCGGGCCCAGACCGATACCCAGACTTCGCTGCCATCGGCATTGAACTCGGAGTGCGTGGCGACGGCCTTTTCGACCTTCGTCACATGGATGGTCTTCACGATCTTGCGGGTCTTCTTGTCGAGGACCTTGATTGACTGCTGGATCGCGGGCTCCGGATGCAGAGTCTGGTCAGCAAAGACGTACGGCGAGTTCGGGTGCGCCCTGATGAACAGGCCCGGGCCGTCGGTCGGAACGCTGTAGCAGATCTTCCACGCCTTGTCGGGGTGGCCCTTGGGATCGTTGCCCCAAACGGTGATCTTGCCTTCGCCGAGGTGGACGGTGCCGCCCACGGGGCCGCATTCGGGATCAATCCAGTTTGCGCCCGGTCCGGGGTGCGGCTTCTTGCCGGTCTCGATGGATGCGACGAACTTGCGTGAGACGGAGTCCATCACTTCCATGCGATTGCTCGCGTTCGCGGCAATCTGGAAGTACTGCAGGGTCGGATCATAGAAGCCGTCATGCAGGAACTTGTGCGAGTTGATGTACTCGATACGCAGGTTGTCGAGGTCGGAATAATCGACCTGCCACAGCTGACCGAGTTCCTTGACCGCAACGATCCAGGTCGGCGCCTTCGGCGTGTTGTAGATGGCGGCGACGCGCGCTTCACGAACGTATTCGCCATCGACGTTGATGCCGCTGGTGGAGACCACTTTCAGCGGCTCCATCGTCTTGGCGTCGAGGACCACGAAATGCGGCGGCCAGTAGCCACCACCGATGACGTACTTGTCTTTCCACTCACCGTAGTGGGAGACGGCGACGTCACGGGCGTCAAACGCGATCTGGGTTTCGGCGACCACCTGCGGTGGATCCATCCACAGGTCGATCTTGGTCATCTTGCCATCGCGGCCCATGGTGAACCAGAAGCGGCCGTCGGACGATTCCTTGGTGACGTGAACGGCGTAGCCGGTGTTCACCTTCACGAAGGTTTCCTTCTTGTCGCCGTCGATGATGGCCATCTTGCCGGCGTCACGCAGGATGACGACGAAGAAGTTCTTCCAGTTGCGGTTGTGCATCGGCTTCGTCGGATAATCTTCCGGCTTGACCAGCACTTTCCAGCGCTTCTTCATCTCGGCCAGGTCGAGATTCGGCGGTTGCGGCGGCTCGAGCTGGATGTAGGTCGCGATTTTCTTGATCTGTTCGGCGTTGAACACGTCGTCGAAGTTGTTCATGCCGCCCTCGGTGCCGAGGGTGATGATCTTTTCAAGGCGCTTCTGGCCCAATTTCTTGGTTGCTTCCGGAAGAAGGCTCTTACCGGTTGCGCCTTTGCGCAGGACGCCGTGGCAGCCGGCGCAACGCTGGAAGTACAGCGTTTTGGCTTCCTCGAAGTCCTCTTTGGACAGTGACGGTTCCGCCGCGTTGGCGACCGCAGTCATTCCGAACGAAAGTCCGGCTGCGAGGCCAATGGCGGAAGCGGCTAATACAAGTTTCTTCATGTGGATCGCCCCCAATTAAGGTCGTAACTCAACAAAAAACCCCGATCTCTACCGTTTTGCATGCCTGACGGCATGGAATTGTTAAAGATCAGTCTCTTTAATTATCGTGGAAACAAGCTCATGTGAACAGTGAACTTGAATACCACTTCAAGCTTAGGGTTACTACGGAATCCATATCCGTCCACATGGCGGCGCACCTTAACTTTCGTCAACAATGCACCATGTTCTACACCAATCCGGACGTTCAACTCTTTGTGATATATGGGGCGGGTGGTCATTGACGAACATCAATTCGCCTGTTACTTCACCATGATAGGTCAGAATTCCGGTTGTTAGGGCGGAGGGGCCTGATGCTTCCGGCGGCAGATACGTTGGTTTTTTTACCGGCTTTGACGCCTGGAAGAGCGATATTCCCTTAGAAACGCAAGTCCTTGGAGGGACCGTTGAGCGAGGGTGTGAACGTCTTTCTCGTGGGGGCCGGGCCGGGCGACCCGGATCTGCTTACCGTTCGTGCGGTCAGGTTGATCCAGGAAGCCGAGGTGGTTGTGCTCGACCGCCTCATATCTCCCGATATTCTCAAGATCATTCCCAAAGGCGCCAGTTGCATCTACGCGGGCAAGGCGCCTGGTCAGCACTATTTCTCGCAGGACGAAATCAACGAGATGCTGGTCAAGCTGGCCCGTTCGGGCCGCCGTATCGTGCGCCTGAAGGGCGGCGATCCGTTTGTTTTCGGCCGTGGCGGCGAGGAAGCCCTTGTGCTGGCCGAAAACGGCATCCCCTTTGAAGTGATCCCCGGCGTCAGCGCGGCTTCGGGCTGCGGGGCGGCCATGGGCATTCCTCTGACGCACCGCGGCCTGGCGACGGGCGTGCGTCTGGTGACCGGCCATTGCCGGGACAATGGGGAATTGAAGCTGAACTGGTCCTCTCTGGCCGATCCCGATACGACGCTTGTTATATATATGGGGCTCGGGACAATCGGTGAAATCGCCGAAAACCTGATGAAGGCCGGCCTTCCGGCAAGCACCCCCGCCGCCGCGGTGCAGAACGGCACCACCGGCGCCGAACGTCGCCTGATCACGACGCTCTCGGAACTTCCGGCGCAGGTCGTGGCGGATGGATTCGAGCCGCCGACACTTTTCATCATTGGTCGGGTGGTTTCCCTTGCCGACGTTCTGGGATTGCAGGCGGTCGAGGACGAAGGCGACCTCAGCGGAGGCGAACTCAGTGCCCACGGCTGACAAGCCCCTGATCGCTCGAACATACGCTATCGCGACCGCCGCTTTTCTCTCCCTTGTCATTGTTTCCTCGGCATTTGCTGCGGATATTGGCGATGAGCGCCGCGCGGAACTGGCCTATATGTTCGAGCAGGACTGCGGTTCCTGCCACGGTCTTTCGATGAAGGGCGGGCTTGGCTCCCCGTTATTGCCCGAGATCATGGCGGACCGTGACGACGAAACCCTGATACATATAATTCTGGAGGGGGTGCCGGGCACACCGATGCCACCCTGGAAGATGCTGTTGAGCCGTGATGATGCGGTCTGGCTTGTCCAACTCATTCGTAAGGGAAGATGAACATGCTCAAGTGGATGTCCACCCTGTCTCGCCCTTTCGCCTTTGCCGCCACCGGCGTTCTGCTGGCGGCCTGCGCCGGAACGGGCGCGGAGATGCGCGGGACGGGCGATCTCGGGATCGTGGTCGAACGGGCGACGGGTTCGGTGCTGGTGGTCGATCATTCGGAACAGAAACCATTGGGGCGGATCGAGGGTCTGGGGGACCTCAGCCATGCGTCAGCCGTTTATTCACGGGACGCGCGTTACGCCTATATCTTTGGCCGTGACGGTGGTTTGACCAAGATCGATGTCCTGACCCGGAAGATCGTCAAGCGGGTCGTTCAGGGCGGCAACAGCATCGGCGGCGCGATCTCCCAGGACGGAAAACTGGTCGCCGTTTCCAACTACAAGCCGGGCGGGGTCAAGGTTTTCAATTCCCAAACCCTTGATCTTGTCGCCAATCTTCCGGCCACAGGCGTGAACGGCGTTGCGTCGAAGACCGTCGGTCTTGTCGATGCGCCGGGCCAGCGCTTCGTTTACAGCCTCTATGACGCCAACGAAATCTGGATCGCCGACTTGACCAACCCCGCGTCCCCCCGGGTTCAGAAATTCACGGACGCCGGCGACAAACCCTATGACGCCCTGATGTCGGATGACGGGCGGCATTACATAGCCGGTTTGTTCGGTGAAGACGGGCTCAGTCTGGTTGATCTGTGGAACCCGGACAAGGGCGTCCGGCGCATTCTCGGCGGCTATGGCCGGGGTGAAAAGCAATTGCCGGTCTACAAGATGCCGCACCTCGAAGGATGGGCGATCGCGGGTGATCTGGCCTTCCTGCCCGCCATCGGGCATCACGAGGTTCTGGTGGTTGATCGGCGCGACTGGAAGGAAGTGGGGCGGATTCCGGTGCACGGCCAGCCCGTTTTCGCCATGGCGCAGCCCGATGGTCGCCAGATCTGGGTCAACTTCGCCCTGCCGCACAATGATACGGTTCAGGTGATTGATGTGCAGAGCCTCAAGATCATCAAGACGCTGAAGCCCGGCAAGGGCGTCCTGCACATGGAGTTCACGCCGCGCGGTGAAAAGGTCTGGATGTCAGTGCGTGATCGCGATCTGGTCCAGATATACGATACGATCACCTACGAGAAAGTCGGCGAATTCCCGGCGATAAAGCCAAGCGGCATTTTCTTCACCAGCCGCGCCCACAAGATCGGCCTCTAGGCCGGTTTCGCGGAGAACATGGGAATGGATGACCTGAAGCATCGCCTGCTGGATGAATTCCAGCGCGACTTCCCCCTGACGCCACGGCCCTACGCGGAACTTGCGGCGCGTCTTGGTGTGGACGAGGCTCTTGTCATCGACACGCTGCGGACATTGCATGCGCAAGGCGTCATCAGCCGGGTCGGTGCGGTGTTCAGGCCCAACACGGTGGGGGCCAGCACCCTGGCCGCCATGGCGGTTCCCGATGATCGGCTGACGAGTGTGGCCGAGACGGTAAGCGCCTTTGCCGAGGTCAATCACAATTACGAACGCGAACACGCCTATAACCTGTGGTTCGTCGTGACGGCGCCGAGCGCCGAGCGTGTATCGGCGGTTCTGGGCGAAATAGAGGCGCGGACCGGTATCGCGGTGATGGATCTGCCGATGATCGAAGACTATCACCTCGACCTTGGTTTTGAGTTGAGGCACTGAACATGGGCCTAGACGACCGCGACCGCTCCCTCGTTGCCGCCATCGCCGACGGTCTGCCGTTCGTTCAGCGGCCCTACGCCGAGATCGGCCAGCGTATCGGCATGGATGAAGACGAGATCATGACGCGTCTGCAAAGGATGGTCGCCGATGGCGTCATTAGCCGTTTTGGTGTTGTCGTTCGCCATCATGAACTGGGCTATCGGGCCAACGCGATGGTCGTATGGGATATACCCGACGCGCAGGTGGCCGAGATTGGCAATCGTTTCGCCACCTTCGATTTTGTCACCCTGTGCTATCAGCGCCCGCGGCGATTGCCGGACTGGCCCTACAACCTGTTCTGCATGATCCACGGCCGACAGCGCGATGTCGTGCTGGAGCAGGTCGAGGTTCTGGCGCGCGAATGTGGCCTGACCGACGTGCCTCGCAAGGTGCTGTTCAGCGGCAGGCGCTTCAAGCAACGGGGCGCGCGATATGATGCAAAGGATGCGGAATTGACGGTGGAGGCCCTGTCTTGAACAAGAAAGAGGATGTTGCTTCCCTTGTTCGTGAGGAGGTTTCCCTTGATGAGGCGGACAGGCGTCTTATCAACGGCCTTCAGGGCGGGTTTCCCGTATGTGATCGCCCGTTCGCCGAGGTCGCCGGCCGTCTGGACATGACGGAAGAAGAGGTCATCGAGCGAACCAGCCGGTTGCTCGACGCCGGGGTGTTGACCCGATTCGGCCCCTTGTACCACGCCGAAAAACTGGGCGGTGGCCTGACGCTGGCGGCGATGAAAATTCCCGATGCGGAATTCGATGCGGTCGTCGAGGCGGTCAATTCGTTTCCCGAAGTTGCCCACAACTATGCCCGCGACCATGCGCTCAACATGTGGTTCGTGCTGGCGACCGAAACGCCTGAGCGAATCAGCGAAGTGATCGGCGAAATAGAGGCGAAGACCGGCTATCGCGTCTACAACATGCCGCGCGAGGCCGAGTTCTTCGTGAGCCTGAGGTTCGAGGCATGAGCAAACACGTCGAAACCGACAAACTGGATGAGGTCGATCGCCGCATCGTCGTGGCGACGCAGAAAGGGCTGCCTCTGGTGGCGCAGCCCTATCATGCCGTGGCCGAGGAACTGGGCCTTGATGCGGCCGAGGTCATGAAGCGATTGCAACGGATGGAAGCCGATGGCGTGATCCGCCGGATCGGCGTCGTTCCCAATCACTACGCGCTTGGCTATCGTTTCAACGGCATGACGGTATGGGATGTCGAGGATTCCGCGGCGCGGGAACTGGGCGCCCGGGTGGGTGCGCTGGATTGCGTCAGCCATTGCTATCTGCGGCCCCGCCACATGCCTGATTGGCCCTATAACCTGTTCGCCATGGTCCATGGGCGCGACAGGGAGGCCGCCGAACAAGATGTGGCGAAAATCGCCGAGGTATTGGGCGACAGATGCCGCGATCATCAGGTATTGTTCAGCACCCGGATACTGAAAAAAACCGGGTTGCGCCTCAGCGCGTAGAAGACAAAGAACAGACACCGGGAATTCCACGATGTTTCGCCTGAGCCAGTTCATCCATGAAATCGACTCCCCGTCGCCGGTTGGGCCGCGCCGCGACCCGCCCGGTCCGGTGGTGGTGTGGAACCTGATCCGTCGTTGCAATCTTGGTTGCAAGCATTGTTATTCGGCTTCGTCCGACAAGGCGTTCAAGGGTGAGCTTTCGACCGAGCAGGTCTTTGATGTCATGGACGATCTGCGCGATTTTGGCGTGCCGGTGCTGATCCTCTCGGGCGGCGAACCGCTGCTGCACCCCGACATTTTCACGATTTCACGCAGGGCCAAGGAAAAGGGCTTCTACGTCGCCCTGTCGTCGAACGGCACGCTCGTGACAAAGGACAATATCCGCGATATCGCGGCCATCGACTACAACTACGTTGGCATCAGCATCGATGGGATCGGCGGAACGAACGACGCCTTTCGCGGCATGGAAGGGGCCTACGATGCGGCGCTGAACGGTATCCGTCTATGCCGGGATGAGGGGATCAAGGTTGGCCTGCGCTTCACCATGACCCAGGGCAACGCGGCCGAACTGCCGCGCATGCTGGATGTGATGGATGCGGAGGGGATCGACAAGTTCTACCTGTCGCACCTCAACTACGCCGGACGGGGCAACGCGAACCGTGAGGAAGACGCCTTCTTCCGCACCACGCGCGACGCCATGACACTGTTGTTCGATCATGCGCTGGAGGCGCAGCGCGCCGGACGACCCAAGGAATTCGTCACCGGCAACAACGACGCCGATGGCGTTTTCCTGTTGCAATGGGTGCGCCGCCGTTTCCCCGAACACGAGGCCCACATACGTGCGAAGCTGGAACAATGGGGTGGCAACGCGACCGGCATCAACGTCGCCAACATCGACAACCTGGGCAATGTCCATCCAGACACCATGTGGTCCCATCATACGCTGGGCAACGTGAAGAAGCGTCCGTTCTCGGAAATCTGGGAGGATCTTTCAGATCCGATTCTGGCTGGCCTGAAGAAGCGGCCACGCGTCGTCGGCGGCCGCTGCGGCCGCTGCGCCCATTTCGCCATCTGCAATGGCAATACCCGTGTCCGGGCAGAAAGGCTTTCGGGGGATATGTGGGCCGAGGATCCTGGGTGTTATCTGACCGATGAAGAGATCGGCCTCCCCGAAACCGTATCCGCCTGATTGTGTTTGAGGAATGAAATCCATGCGCATGTTGCTTTCCTTTCTTGGGTTTGTGCTGGCCGTTGCGGTGGCTGATCCCGCACATGCGGCGGGACGTGAAGGCAAGGAGAAGGCGCCGCCAAAGCCGGTCGAACAGGCGACGCTGGATGCCTACAAGGAGCACTGCGCCGCCTGTCATGGCGAGGATCGTCTGGGTGGTCAGGGGCCGGCGCTTCTGCCCGATAACCTCCGCCGCCTGCGCCTGAAGTCCGCCATTGAGGTGATCGCCAATGGTCGTCCCGCCACCCAGATGGAAGGGTTCGCCGCCAAGTTGAGCGTCGAGACAATCGCCGCCATTGCCGATTACATCTATACGCCGCTCGATCCGATGCCGACGTGGGACATGGCTAAAATCGCAGCAACCCATGAAATCATCACGCCGCTTGCCGATCTGCCGGCCAAACCGATGCACGGCTCCGACCCGATGAACCTGTTCACGGTCGTTGAGACAGGTGATCAGCACATCACCATTCTGGATGGCGACCGGTTCGAACCGATCTGGCGGTTCCCGTCAGATTATGCCCTGCACGGCGGCGCCAAGTATTCGCCCGATGGACGGTTCGTCTATCTGGCGTCACGCGACGGGTGGGTTTCCATGCACGATTTGTGGAGCCTGAAGACCGTGGCGCGGGTCCGCGCCGGGATCAACACCCGGAACATCGCCGTATCCACCGACGGCAAGTGGGTGATGGCAGGCAACTACCTTCCACATTCCCTGGTGGTCCTCAATGCGTCTGACCTGACGCCTTTCAGGGTGATAGACGTGGCCGACCGGGATGGGAACGGAAGCCGGGTCAGCGCCGTCTACACCGCGCCGCCACGCCAAAGTTTCATCGTCGCGCTGAAGGACGTGAAGGAGATCTGGGAGCTCAGCTACGATCCCGATGCGCCGCCCGTCTATGGCGGGTTTGTGCACAGCTACACCAAGGGCAAGGTGGAGGCTGCCATCGAATCGGAACAGCCATTCGCCATCCGCCGGATCAAGCTGGACGATTACCTCGACGACTTCTTTTTCGATCCCTATTACGCCGAGGTGATCGGCGCGGCGCGGGACGGGAAAAAGGGGCGTGTCTATAACCTGGACGCCAGCAAGAAGGTTGCCGAACTGGACCTTGAGGGGATGCCCCATCTGGGCTCCGGGATTTACTGGAAGCGGGACGGCAGGATGGTCATGGCGACGCCGCATATCAAGGGCGGGCAGGTGTCGGTTATCGACATGGAGGAATGGAAAACGATCAAGGTCATCAAGACCCTCGGCCCCGGCTTCTTCATGCGAAGCCACGCGAACACCCCCTATGCCTGGACCGATGTGTTCTTCGGGCCGCACAAGGACAAGATGCACATCATCGACAAGCAGACGCTGGAAATCGTCAAGACGCTCGACCCCGCGCCGGGCAAGACGGTGGCCCATGTGGAATTCACCAAGGACGGGAAATACGCACTGGTCAGCATCTGGGAGGACGACGGCGCCCTGATTGTCTATGACGCCGAAACCTTCGCCGAGGTAAAGCGCATCCCGATGCGCAAGCCGGTTGGCAAATACAACGTGTGGAACAAGATCACCTATTCGGAGGGCACCAGCCACTAGGGGCGGCCCTGCGAACCGATGAACGCCAAAAGAACGGAGAGCCGCAATGTCCGGAATTGGACCCGACGCAAAGCTTCACGAAACCGTTTATGTGCATCCGAGCGTCCATCTTTACGGTTCGGTCGTGGCGGGCGAGGGGGCGAGTTTCTGGCCCAATGCCGTGGCGCGGGCCGAATGTCATCATGTGACGATCGGGCGGTTCACGAACATTCAGGATTTCGTGATGCTTCATGCCGGGTGGGGGCATCCGGTCATTGTCGGTGATTATTGCTCAATCGCCCATCATGTCACCCTGCACGGTTGCACCATTGGCGATAATTGTCTGATCGGCATAAACGCGACGGTAATGGACGGTTGCGTGATCGGTGATAATTGCATCGTCGCAGGCGCTGCCTTTCTGAAAGAAGGGACGATCATTCCCGACAACTCCATTGTCATGGGCTCACCGGCTTCGGTGAAGACAACGCGCAACTGTTTCATCACCAATCGGGCCAATGCGCTGGGCTATCACTTCAACGCGCAGGCCTACGCGCGCGGCGATCACAGGGGATGGAGCAGCGACGATTTTCGCGCCGACGTCAAGGCCCGCATGGAAGAGATCGAAAAGGAGTTCGCGCGCCTCTACGGCGAAGGGTGACGGACTCAGGAATCAAGCAATCAGCACTCCAACCATGTTAAATATATTGATTTACGTCAATTTCCCCGTGCCTTGACGTAGGTCATACCGAAGGCGATCCCATTGGGCTTGATTGCAGGGGACATTCGGAACGGGAGAGAGAGACTTGTCCCCTGAAGCGCGGCGGAAACCGGAAAGGACTTTTTGCTCTTTCGATCGCATCATCGATGCGGTTGCTGCTGATTCGTCCCTGACGGAACGCCTTGCCGATTTCCATCCTTCCCTGGCTCGCCTGCTGAATCGCGGCCTGCATCCCGAAACGGAGGAGCATCTGACGCTGGCCGATGCCGCACACATCGCAGGGGTCGAGGAAGCGGACTTCCTGGCCTTCGTGAATTGCGGCGCAGGGAAAAACCTGAAGAAAGAGGCGCGACCAACTGAGCGGGAACCCGATTGGTTGATGAGTTTCAGGCGCAAGGAATCTGCAGGAGCGATACCGCAGGTTGATGTGCGACTGGAGCTTTCAGCGGGCAAGGAGCCCTTCAGCAAGGTGATGGCCTTCGTCGATGGTCTCACCGATCCTTCCGCCTTTGTGCTTGATGCGCCCTTCGACCCGGCTCCGCTCCGCCGGATACTTTCCAGGCGCGGATACGTCAGCCATGCCGAACAATCCGGAAAAAGCCACTGGCATATCCGGTTTTTCCTTGATGGGGCGGAGAATCCCGTTTTTTCCGCTGACGGTATTTCAGCGAAGGTCTGGTTTGAGGGTAAAACGCAACATATCGATGTTCGCGGGCTGGAAGCGCCAGAGCCGATGGTTGCGATCCTCTGTGCGGTCGACGATCCGTCCTGCGGGGATGAAATGATCGTCCATCATTTTCGGGACCCCATCTATCTTCGCCCCGAACTGTACGAACGGGGATGGTCCTACGAAATCATTCCCGGCGATGAAGACGAGGTTCGTCTTCACCTGTCGCGTGCGGCCGACTGACGCGTCGAAAGGACATACGTGTTTCCAGGAACGATCCTCATGGGCGCCCAGATGCGCCTTTTGCCGCCGACATTGCCGTTCCGCTTTTTCGGTGCGGCGGCTGTCATGCATGTCGCCGTATGGTTGGCTGGCTTCTGGGCGGCTGAGGGAATTCCTGCGTTTTCCGGTGGCCCCGGCCCGGTTCTGGCCGTTATCCATATCCTGACGCTCGGGGTGTTCGGGATGACCGCCATGGGCGCAGCGTTTCAGCTTCTCCCCGTGGCGACGGGCGTCGCCCATCGGTCTCTTGTTCCCGTACGCCTTGCCTGGTGGCTTTATCTGTCGGGAGCGGTCGTCCTGTTTTACGGGTTTGCGACGTCGATCCATGCCGCCATGCTGATCGGCGGCATCGTCGTCGCCGCCGGGTTTATGGTCTTTCTTGCCGTCGTTGCGTCGCTTCTGAGGCGCGCCAGGACGTTGCCGCTTCAGGTTCGCTTCGCCTGGGTGGGGCTGGTGTCGTTGCTTCTTCTCGTGGTGCTTGGCCTTGCCCTGATCGAGGATCTTGCCCGTGGGTTTCTTCCCGATCATCAGTTTGTCGGTCTGGCGCATCTGATTCTGGCGGCGTTCGGATTCATGGGAATGCTGACAATGGGGTTCAGCTATATCCTTGTCCCCATGTTCGCCCTTTCGGCGAACCCTCCTGGGCCTGAAGGGAGCGTTTCCTTCTTCCTTGCATTGGGGGCGGTGGCGGTCGGTGTTGCCGGTGCGCTTGTGGGCAGTGCGCCGTTGTTAGGCGGTGCGGCCCTGCTGGGGGCGGTGGCCTCGGCGGCCTATATTCGCGCGATGCTCTGGTCCTTGCGCAACGGGATGCGGAAAAACCTCGGGCTTTCTTTTGTGCTGATAAAGGCGGCCTGGCTCATGCTGCCTGTTTGCCTTGTCATGGGGGGGGCGGCCGCGTTCGGCATGCTGGGTGAGCACGGCCCGGTCCTTTTCACGTTCATGCTGCTGTTCGGCTGGCTCCTGACGTTCCTGATGGGAATCCTGCAACGGATCATTCCCTTCCTGGCGGCGATGAACATGTCGAAAAAAGGCAAGAAACCGCCGCGCCTTTCGGAACTGGCCGAGGCCGCGCCTCTTAAAATCCATGCGTTTTGCCATGCTCTCGCCCTGATCGCGGTTGGGTCCGGCATTGCCTTTGATTCAAGCAATCTGATAAGAGGTGGCGCTGTCGCCGGTGTGGTTGGCGCCCTTGCATTTCTGTGGTTCACCGTGACGGTCCTGCGTAGCTATCGTGACTATCACAAGGAATCCGATGGGGGTTCTGCCCCACTGAATTCCGCAACTCCCGTTTCCAACCCAAACCCCTGAAAGCGAAAAAATGTACGACCATCGTCTGAACATTACCCGTGCCCTGCACAATGATCACCTGACAACGCTGGCCTTGCTGGAAAAGCTGGAAACGACCCTGCGGCGCATCGGGCCGGGGAATCCCCCGGAAAAGGATGACGTGATGGTCAGCGCGATCCTGAACGATATCCGCACCGTCATGGAGGCGGAGGTAACCGGCCATTTCGCCTTTGAGGAGGAGCATCTTTTCCCGCGATTCGCCGAACACGTCGACCACGGCATTCCCATGATGTTGCAGGGTGAACACGAAACCATTCGCCCGATCGCCGCGCGGTTGCGCGAACTCGCCATCGCCGCGCTTGAAAACGGCTTTGACGCCGCTTCCTGGGCGGAATTCAGCGATGTTGGGATGGAGTTGGTGGAACGTGAGGTTTTCCACATCCAGAAGGAAGAAATGGGATTCCTTCCGGCGCTTGATCAGATCATCGATCCCGAAGACGATGGCGAACTGACCATGGCCTACGCCGAAATCGGGGCGAAATAATACCCGATTTGGTGTTGCGGTCCGCCGCATCTGATCGGCTATTATGACGATCTGCCGTCCGGGTCGGTCCGGACGACCGGTGAGAGGACTCCGTTTTTCGATGAACTGGTTTCGTATCCGTCCCTATATGATCGTGGCTGCCGGCCTTGTGGTCGGCTTTTCGTTGTCGCCGGGGTTGAGTGGATGCGCCGCCGAACAGTCGATGATCGAGCGGTTTCTTGGCCACGTCGTCGGGCACGATTTCAGTCTGGACGAGGAATCACGGCGGGAACTGGCCCGTTACCGCGCCGTCTATGACGAATATGCGTCCCAGGACGGCCGGGATGAGGATTACGTCTATTTCGTCGAGGCCTTTCGCTATGTGCGCGCCAATTATTACAAGAAGCCCGAGGACGCGCAGCTTGTTGATTTCGCAATCGAAGGCGTACGCAAGATGGAAGGCGCACCCGGAAGCCTGAGCCCCGTTGCGGTGAACGAGGCGGCACTGGACGCCATGCTGGTGGGTCTTGACCCCCATTCCTCCTATCTCAATCCCGATGAAGCGCGCGAAATGCAGGTCAGCACCAAGGGTGAATTCGGGGGGCTTGGGATCGAGGTCACCATGGACGAAAAGGGGGTGAAAGTTATTTCCCCCATTGAGGACACGCCGGCCGAGCGCGCGGGCATCAAGGCAGGAGACCTGATCGTCAAACTGGAAGGCGAATCGGTTGCCGGGTGGAGTCTCGTCAAGGCGGTGATGCGCATGCGCGGCAAACCCGGTGTACCGCTCAATCTTACGGTTGAGCGAACTGGCCTGGCCCCATTTGACCTGACCATCGTTCGTGACGTCATCAAGGTCCGCAGTGTCCGTTGGCGCATGGAGGGGGATCTTGGTTATGTGCGGGTGGTGAAGTTCACCGAGAAAGTGAGCGACGGCATCCGCAAGGCCATGTCCGCATTGCGCAAGGAAGGCGGGGATAACCTGAAGGGGATCGTCCTTGACCTGCGCAACAACCCGGGCGGGTTGCTCGATCAATCCGTCGCCCTTGCAGACGCCTTTCTTGATGATGGCCTTGTCGTCGCCATTCGCGGGCGCAAGCCGGGTGAGAGCAGAACCTTTGATGCGCGATCGGGGGATCTGGCGCGCGGGCTTCCCATGGTGGTCCTGATCAACGAGGGGTCGGCTTCCGCCTCGGAAATCGTCGCCGGGGCGCTACAGGATCACAAGCGGGCGATCGTCATGGGCGCGCGGTCGTTCGGCAAGGGATCGGTGCAGACCATTGCGCCCATGGGAAACAAGGGGGCACTGCGTTTGACGACCTCCCTTTACTACCTGCCGTCGGGCCATGCGATCCAGTCGGCCGGGGTGGTTCCGGATATCGAGGTTCCCGTCAAGGTGGACCATGAAATCAAGCGCGAAGCCGATCTGACAGGCGCCCTGCCGATGGTCGAGGAAAACAATATTCGTGCGCGGATAACCCTCAAGCACGACGCCTGCATTCCGATTGGCGAGGCGAAGGATTACCAGCTTGGATGCGCGGTTTCTTTTCTGCACGCGGGTTCGACGGACAGGTTTCTGGCCGAGGTGGGCCACAG
>JAPHTL010000276.1 GCA_026193355.1 Rhodospirillales bacterium | reverse complement strand
TGGGACATCTGCCGCTCCAATGATCCGGCCATGGCCGATTTCTTCCGTTCCAGCCCCGGCGGGGTTCCCAGTCTGGAGGCTTTCAGCCAGTCGCGGCAGTACGAATCGCTGGACACTGACCGGAAGGATGGTTGCATCCGCAGCGCCGAAACCCCCTATAGCAAGGAGGGCGGTCTTGCCGTCCTCTACGGCAATATCGCCGAGGATGGCTGCGTCGTCAAAACGGCGGGCGTTGATTCCAGCATTTTCAGGTTCTCCGGCCCCGCGTTCGTTGTCGAAAGTCAGGATGAGGCGATCGCCAAAATTCTCGGCGGTGATGTCAAGGCGGGCGACGTGGTGATTGTTCGCTACGAAGGTCCGAAAGGCGGCCCAGGCATGCAGGAAATGCTCTATCCGACCAGCTACCTGAAAAGCATGGGGTTGGGCAAGGAATGCGCGCTAATCACCGATGGCCGATTTTCGGGCGCCACTTCGGGCCTCTCGATCGGTCATGTTTCGCCCGAAGCGGCGGAAGGCGGTGCGATCGGCCTGGTTGAAAATGGCGATACCATCGAAATCGACATCCCTGGTCGGGCCATCAATGTCAGGGTTGATGAGAAAACCCTTTCCAGCCGTCGCGAGGAAATGATGGCGAGGGGCGCCAAGGCATGGAAGCCGGTATCGCGCGAGAGAAAGGTTTCGGCGGCCCTGCGCGCCTATGCGGCCATGACGACTTCGGCTGCGCGCGGCGCCGTCAGGGACGTCAGTCAGGTTGAAAAATAGGCGCGGCGAAATCCAGCGCTTCGCCCCATTCAGTTTTCCCGGCGGTCCCCGTTCGGGCCATTGGCTTTTTATGTCGGCATACTATTGTATGCTGGCGGTTTATCGTGATTGCAGGCGATCAACCCCAGGTTAAAGCCATAACAATTATATGGTCACCGGCTTTTCAAAGGATATTTTGCATACTATCATCTGATCGCATCGTGTGTATTATCGATTGATAAACAGCGGCTCTCCATGCGGTGGAAACAATAAAGGAACGGTTTGGAATGGCTTTTTTCGAGTGGAATGATTCTCTGTCGGTGGGCGTGTCGCTTGTCGATGAAGACCACAAGCTGCTGATCGATCTGGTCAACCAGATGCATGACAGTATTGGGGACCCGGAGGAACGCGCCACTCTTGGAACCGTCCTTGCGACCCTGATTGAATACACCAAGTTTCATTTCGCCCGTGAAGAAGGTGTGATGGAAGCTTGTGGTTACCCCATGCTGGACAAGCATCGCGAAGAGCACGCCAAACTGACGCAACAGGTTGATGATCTTGAGAAAAAATACAAAACCGGCGATGCCCATGTTGGCGACGAGGTCATGGATTTTCTTAAGCGATGGCTGACCGAACACATCATGAAGTCCGATACGGCCTTCGTTCCCGCCGTCAAGGTCTGCGGTGTGGACGCCCTGAAAGCGGCGGAATCCATTCCGCGCATCAGGGCCTTCTCGCAGAAGTCTGACGCAAACAGTGAAATTGACTGGGCTTCCCTTTGCGTCCTTATCGTTGACGATAATGTGAATTTCCGGAAGGTGACCCGCACGATTTTCGAAACCGTTACCGTCAAAAGGATCGAGGAAGCCGAAAATGGCGCCGAAGCCCTGGAGCTTCTGAGGGAGTTCATTCCGGATCTGATCATTTGCGACTGGCGTATGGATGAAATGGACGGTATCGATTTTGTCCGCTCACTCAGAAACGGCGATAAAGGGGCCTGCTGTCCCGATGTTCCCGTGGTGATGATGACGGGCTTTGGTGACGACAGTTTCAAGGAAACGGCGCTTTCCGCCGGAGTTACGGAGTTTCTTGAAAAGCCGATCACCGCACGCGGCCTTCTCATGTCTGTGATGCGCGCCCTTTCAGCCTGATTCCGCGTCTAGCCGTTTGAAAGCTCACACCACACGGGGGTGTGATCCGACGGCTTTTCCCAACCGCGCGGCGTACGGTCGACCCCGGAAGCGACAAGCCTGTCCGCAGCCTGAGGCGAAAGCAGAAGGTGGTCGATGCGCGCGCCGTGATCCTTTTGCCATGCGCCGCTGCGGTAATCCCACCAGGTGTAGCGTCCGACCTCCGGGTTCAGCGCTGTGAAGGCTTCCGTCAGCCCAAGATTCATGATCTTGCGATACGCGGCAAGCGTTCGCGGCTGGAACAGGGCGTCGCCTTCGAAAGCCTTTGGATCGTATACGTCATCGGGCGTGGGGATGACGTTGTAGTCGCCTCCCAGAACGAACGCCTCATCAAGCGAAAGAAGCCGTTTGGCGTGATGGTGCAGGCGCTCCATCCACGCAAGCTTGTATTCATACTTTTCCGTTCCAACCGGGTTTCCGTTTGGCAGGTAGAGCGAGGCAATGCGGACGGTGCCGATGACCGCCTCGATGTAGCGCGCCTGTTCATCCGTCGCATCGCCAGGCAACGTTTCGGCCTCGACCTCAAGCGGGAGCTTCGAAAGGATTGCAACGCCGTTGTAGGTCTTTTGCCCGACCACCGCGACGTTGTAGCCAAGGTCCTCGATTTCAATTGCCGGGAAGGCGTCAGTGACGCATTTGAGTTCCTGCAAAAGGACCACGTCGGGCGATGCCAGGCGAAGCCATTCGGTCAGGTGTTGAAGTCGGGATTTCACGGAATTGACATTCCATGTGGCGATTTTCATGGTGGCTCCGTTTCGGTGTTTCCTCGGCGTCGCTCCGGTGCGACTCTTGCCTGTTTGGGGGCGAGGGGGCATATAAGTCAGGATGGTTCGATATTTTATCCCATTGCGGGCTGCAGGGAAGCACCCTGATGCCAGGAAATTCAACATGCTGGCGGTGACGTTCGCCATCGTGTGGTCATTTGCTTCACTTGGCGCTGTGGAAGCGCAGGCGCAGACAAGGGCGCATCCAGGGGCGAAGGGAGCATGCGGCCATATTCGTCCCGCCCCCAGCATCGAAGTCACGCGCGCGGAGCCCAAGCTCGTTTATCATAACGATCGAAACGCCAGCGCCCTGCGAAGCCTGCAAAAGAACAAAATGCCGGGTATGAACGGGGATGGCTGGCGCATGGCGGGGTTGACGCGCGGTGAGTTTCGCTTTCGCCTCAAGACAAGGGCCAGGGTCTACCGGCGAACGACGGGGGGATTTTGCGCGGCCCTTCACGATGTGCAGGTGGGGTTGGGTTATGAAACACTGGATGTCTATGTCGTCGACCGGTACAGCCCAGGGTCGTGTGAGTACGAATCAATTCTTGAACATGAAAAGCGCCATGTAGATGTTTTCAGGCGAATTGAGGCGCAATACGTTCCGATGATCGTCGAGAGAATCCAGAAAAAGGCGCAACAGATGGGGGCTCTGCCCGTTGCGGCGGAGAACATCGCGGCGGACAGGCTGCAAGATGAACTGCGCCGCATGGTGACGCCGTTGTTGAAGGAAATGGAAGTCATGGAACGGCATGAAAATGCCAAGCTCGACACCCCGGAAGCCTATCGGGAAGAGCAGAAACGCTGTCAGAAATGGTGATCACAACCCCTCAAGGGCGGTTTGTGCGCGGTGTTCGTCAGACGGCGAAAGAAGAGCCACACCCGCAGGATGACGCGGCGTTCGGGTTGCGCACCTGAAACGACGATCCGACAAGGTCCTCGACAAAATCCACCTCGGCGCCAGCGACCATGTCCAGCGACACCTCGTCGATCACGAATTTGACCCCGTGGTATTCGAAAACCCGGTCATCCTCGCCGGTCTTGTCATCCAGATCGAACTTGTAGGAAAACCCCGAACAACCACCGCCTTCGATCGACAGGCGCAACATCAGCTCCGGACGGCCTTCCATCTCGATCAGCTGGCTCACCCTTTCCGCCGCGCTCGCGGTCAGCGAAACGACGCGGGAATCGGCATTGGGACTGATAGCGGTCATGGTTCTTTCCTTGTCCGGATACACGCGCCCCCGACCCGTCAGCGGAATCGTCATCGAGGCGCGAAACATTCACCTTCCACTATGTAATTCGCAAACTGTGTTTGTAAAGACGCGATGAAAAGCGGGATTGCCTGCAGGAGGGCTGGGGGGTAGGCTCCGCCCATGTCCGAAGCCATGAACCCAGCCCCTTACGCATGCATTCCCGAGCAAAGCAGGGGCCGCCTGCACCCGGAACCGGAAAGCACGACCCGGACCTGCTTTCAGCGGGACCGTGACCGCATCATCCATTCCGCGGCTTTTCGCCGCCTGCAATACAAAACCCAGGTGTTCGTCAACCACGAGGGCGACTTTTTCAGGACCCGTCTGACGCACAGTCTGGAAGTCGCACAGATTGCCCGCTCCGCCTGCCGGTGGCTGCGATTGAACGAAGATCTGGGCGAGGCGCTTGCGTTGGCCCATGACCTTGGACATCCGCCTTTCGGCCATGCGGGGGAGGATGCGCTTGACGAGATGATGGAGCCGTTCGGCGGGTTTGACCATAACGCCCAGTCATTGCGGGTTGTAACCGAGCTGGAGCAACGCTACCCGGACTTTGACGGCCTCAACCTGACATGGGAGGCGCTTGAAGGAACGATCAAGCATAATGGCCCCCTCGTTGGGCCCTTCGCGCGCGCCGGGCAGGGGCCGATCCCTGCGGCCATCCTCGCCTATACGAAAAGACACGATCTGGAGATCGACACATTCGCCGGCGCAGAGGCGCAGGTGGCGGCCCTTGCCGACGATGTCGCCTACAACAACCATGACATTGAGGACGGTCTCCGCGCCGGGCTGTTCTCCATCGACGATCTCGATGACGTTCCCCTTATCGGACCGATATTCCAGAAGGTGCGTGATCGATACCCGGGACTGGATCGTACGCGCATGATCCATGAGGCCGTGCGGGACATGATCGGCGCGATGGTTAAGGACCTCTTGCAAGAAACCGAACGTCGGATTAAGGATGCGTCGCCGAAAACGCCCGATGACCTCAGGCGTCTCGGCGCTCCGGTGGTGGCGTTCTCCGATACGATGCGTGCGCACGACAAGGCGTTGAAGCAATTCCTGTTCGAAAACATGTATCGCCATTACAGGCTCAACCGGATGACCAGCAAGGCGCGGCGCGTGGTGAAGGACCTTTTTTCGCTTCTGGTCGCCGAGCCGAACTGCTTGCCGACGGAATGGCGACGGCGGGCAGGGGAACCGGGATCGCAGGCGACCACCCATCTGGTCGCGGATTATATCGCGGGGATTACGGACCGCTCGGCGCTGGACGAGCACCGCCAGTTGTTTGATCTTCAGGCAAGGACTTCATGAATCTTTTCAATTATTTCCGGTCTATCGTCGTTCAATCCCTGAAAGAGATGTCGGAGGGAGGTGAAATTCCCCCCGGCCTCGATTTCTCGAAGATTACGGTCGAACCGCCCCGTGACGCTTCCCATGGCGACATCAGCACGAATGCCGCCATGGTGCTCGCCAAACCGGCGGGCATGAAGCCCCGCGATATTGCGGAGATTCTGGTCGAACGCCTTGATCTTCTGGGCGATGTGACCCGTGCCGAGGTTGCCGGACCCGGATTCATCAACATGACCCTGTCAGATGAATTCTGGGGCAAGCGCCTTGCCGATGTGCTGGAGGCCGGGACTGCGTACGGAACCGGCACTGCTGGTGAAGGTGTGCAGGTCAATGTGGAATACGTTTCCGCCAATCCGACCGGGCCGATGCATGTCGGCCATGGCCGAGGGGCCGTGGTCGGCGATGCGCTGGCATCGGTGCTTGAAAAGGCGGGGTATTCGGTAACCCGCGAATACTACATCAATGACGCAGGGGCGCAGGTCGATACACTGGCTCGGTCGCTTCATCTGCGCTATCGCGAAGCTCTGGGCGAGGATATCGGCGAGATTCCCGAAGGTCTTTATCCCGGAGATTACCTTGTGCCTGCCGGTCAGGCCCTTGCGGAACGAGACGGGGATGTCTGGCTCAAGGTTTCCGAGGAGGAATGGCTTTCCGAGATTCGTTCCTTCGCCATCTCGGCGATGCTTGACCTGATCCGCGACGATCTTAAGGCGCTTGGGGTCTGCCATGACGTCTTCAGTTCAGAACGCGCGCTCGTCGATGCGGGCGCTGTTGACGAGGCGTTCAGCTACCTTCAGGACAAGGGGCTGATCTATACGGGTGTGCTGGAACCGCCAAAAGGCAAAAAGCCCGATGACTGGGAGCCCCGGCCGCAGACACTGTTCCGGGCGACCGAGTTCGGCGACGATGTGGACAGGCCCCTGAAGAAATCAGACGGGACGTGGACCTATTTCGCCAATGACATGGCGTACCACAGGGACAAGTACAGACGCGGGTTTACCTCGCTCATCAACGTATGGGGCGCCGATCACGGCGGCTATGTCAAACGGATGGAGGCGGGCGTGAAGGCCCTGACGGATGGCGCGGCCACCATCGACGTGAAGCTTTGCCAGATGGTCAACCTTCTCGAAGCCGGTGAACCGGTGAAGATGTCAAAGCGGGCGGGCACCTTCATCACGCTTCGCTCGGTCATAGACAAGGTCGGCAAGGACGTTGCGCGCTTCATCATGCTGACGCGCAAGAACGATGCGCAGCTTGATTTCGACCTTGCGAAGGTCCTGGAACAGTCGAAAGACAATCCCGTTTTCTATGTCCAGTATGCCCATGCGCGCATCCATTCGGTGTTGCGGCATGCGTCCGAACAGTTTCCGGGCATCGGACAGGACGGCCATGAACTTGCAAAGGCGCGACTGGATCGCTTGACCGATCCAGCCGAGCTTGGTTTGATCAAGCAGATGTCCGTTTGGCCAAGGATCGTCGAAAGCGCGGCGGAGGCGCACGAACCCCATCGCGTGGCGTTTTTCCTCAATGACCTTGCGTCGCATTTCCACGCTTTGTGGAACAAGGGGAAGGACGACACCAGCCTCCGCTTCCTCGTCGAAGGCGACGAAGAACTGACACGCGCGCGTTTGGCCTTGCTTCGTGGCGCAGGAACGGTCATTGCGTCGGGCCTTGATGTGCTCGGCGTCAAACCGGTCGAGGAGATGCGTTGATGACATCCGCCGACGAACAGGACGGCAGGGAAGGGCCATTTCCTTCCGAACCTCTGGAGCCACTTGAATTCGAGCCCATTCTCGGTCCAAGCAGCGAGGAACCGAAAGGGCGCGGCTTTCGGATGGTTATTATCGGGCTGGTGCTTCTTGGCGGTGTCGCCCTTGCCGGGTGGTTCATGCTGGCCGGTTCCGGTTCCCAGGTCGCCGAGGGCAATCTGCCGGTCGTTCGCGCGCCCGAGACCCCGTTCAAGGTCAGGCCGGAGAAACCGGGAGGGATGGAAATCCCCAATCAGGATAAGCTTGTCTACGAACGTATCGACCCAAAGGCGACGGAGCCTGCCGTCGAGCGTCTTTTGCCGCCTTCCGAAAAGCCTCTGCCGCCGCCGGAGGCCCAGCCTTCGGTTGAAACAGGCGCCTCCGAGATGAAGGAGGCAACGGAAATCACGCCGCAGGCCACGCCTGAACCGCCACAGCCGCCGCAGAAGGCGGAAGCGGTCAACCCGTCGTCGTCCACCGCCACACAACCCGACCCCGCCCCGATCCGTGATATCGCCAAACCTGCTGCGCCTGCCGCTCCGCCGCCGGTGGCCGCCAACGCGTCGGGGAGCGCATACAGGGTTCAACTGGCGGCCGTGCGTTCTGAAAGCGCCGCAACGGCGGAATGGAACAGGCTTAAACAGAAGCATGCAGCCCTTTTCGCCGGGATGGAGCCTGATCTGGAAAAAGCCGATCTTGGGGCAAAAGGGGTTTTCTATCGCTTGCGGGCCGGCCCCCTGAACGATGAGGCC
>JAPHTL010000075.1 GCA_026193355.1 Rhodospirillales bacterium | reverse complement strand
CGCACCATGGGGGCGACCATCAACGCCACGTCCGAGGACGTGTTCGTCAGCTGGTTGCCGCTCTATCACGACATGGGCCTGATCGGCGCGTGGCTGGGCAGCCTCTATTTCGCCTGCCCCCTGATCATCATGTCGCCCCTGTCCTTCATCGCCCGCCCGCAACGCTGGCTTTGGGCCATACACCGTTATCGCGGCACGCTGTCGGCTGGCCCCAACTTCGCCTACGAACTGTGTCTGCGCCGGATCGATGACAAGGACATCGAAGGCATTGATCTGAGCAGCTGGCGCATGGCGTCGAACGGCGCGGAACAGGTGCTGCCCGTCACCGTCGAACGGTTCATCGAACGCTTTTCGGCCTATGGTTTCAGGCGCGAAACCATGATGCCCATGTACGGGCTGGCGGAATCGTCGGTGGGGCTGGCCTTTCCGCCGCTCGACCGCGGGCCGCTGATCGACCGGGTGAAACGCAAACCCCTGATGGAAACGGGACACGCCGAACCTGCGGACGAAGGTGACGAAGCGGCGCTGCGCTTCATCGCATCGGGTCAGCCCATTGCCGGGCATGAAATCCGCATCGTCGATGACGCCGGCCGTGAACTGCCGGAACGCCGTCAGGGCCGATTGCAGTTTCGTGGGCCATCCGCCACCAGCGGGTATTTCCGCAACACGGAAAAGACCGGCGAACTGTTCCACGACGGCTGGCTGGAATCCGGCGACAAGGCCTATATCGCCGGCGGCGACGTCTTCATAACCGGACGCAGCAAGGACATCATCATCCGCGCCGGGCGCAACATCTACCCCGAGGAACTGGAACAGGCGATCGGCAAGGTCGACGGCGTGCGCGACGGCAACGTGGCTGTCTTCGGCAGCCCCGACCCGGACACCGGAACCGAGCGGCTGGTCATTCTGGCCGAGACACGACGGCGCGGCGAAGAGGCGCTGGAAAAACAGCGCCTGGCGGTCAACGCCATCGTCACCGACTTTACGGGCGAACCGCCCGACGAAGTGGTGCTGGCCCCACCGAACTCGGTTCTGAAAACATCAAGCGGCAAGATCCGCCGCGCCGCCAGCCGCGCCTATTACGAAACCGGCGACATCGGAAAACCGAAGCGCGCCGTCTGGCTTCAGGTGGTTCGCTTCTCGTTGTCGGGACTCATCCCGCAGGCGCGCGCGACCCTGCGCAACGCGGCGGCGGTCACCTATGCAGGGTATCTCTGGGCATTGCTGGGACTGGGCGCCGTCATCGGGTGGGTCACATTGGTCCTTCTCCCCGGCCAATCCCTGCGCTGGCGGGCTATCCGCAGGATCCTGCGCGGCATTATCCGCCTCGGCGGCCTGTCCCTGACAACCCATGGGGCAGACACACTACCGCCCCCTGACCGTCCGGCCGTCTTCGTCGCCAACCACCAAAGCTACCTTGACGGCCTTCTGCTGGCCGCAGCGTTGCCCCGCGACATCGCCTTCGTCGCCAAGGCGGAACTTCGCGGGAATTTCTTCCTTCGCACCGGACTTGAACGTCTGGACATTGAATTTGTCGAACGCTTTGACGCCGCCAAGGGGTTGGCCGATTCCCGGCGCATGATCGAACACGGGCGCGGGGGACGGTGGCTGCTGTTTTTCCCGGAAGGAACATTCATGCGCATGCCCGGCCTGCTGCCGTTCCGCATGGGGGCCTTCGATACGGCCGTCGCCGCAGACCTTCCCGTCATACCCGTCGCGATCCGTGGGGCGCGTTCAATCCTGCGTGGCGACACGTGGTTTCCGCGGCACGGCGCCGCCAGGGTGATCATCGGCGAGCCCATAGACACGGCGGCAATCAAGGCGGAAAGCGGAGGAAGCGATTTCACGGCGGCGATCATGCTGCGCGATGCGGCGCGAACATGGCTTCTGCGCCATTGCGGCGAACCCGATCTGGAACACCAACGGCCGCCCCTGTTGAGCGGCGGCGCGCAAAAGGGGAACGGCAGCGGCGTTTGACGGTTTACAGGCGCGGGCGCGCCATGCCACCCTGAATTCCCAATGGACAGGCGGGCTTCCCATGTTCGGCAAACGCATCAGCCTTTTTGATCTTCTCGGCTTTCGTATCTATGTCGATTTCAGCTGGATATTCATCGCCGCGCTGGTCACATGGTCTTTGGCGCAGGGCTTTTTCCCCGGCTACTACGACGGGCTGAGCCAGAGCACCTACTGGACCATGGGGGTCGTCGGGGCGCTTGGCCTTTTCTTCTCGATCATCCTGCATGAACTGGCCCATTCGGTGGTCGCGCGGCAGTTCGGAATCCCGATCAAGGGCATCACCCTTTTCATTTTCGGCGGGGTCGCCGAGATGGACCGTGAACCGCCCGACCCGAAATCCGAGTTCCTCATGGCCATCGCGGGGCCGATCGCCAGCGGCGCGCTGGCCCTGTTCTTTTTCGCCGTCTCGCGGATCGGCAAGGACTGGGGGCTGGATGTGGCGACCGTCGGCGTCGCCGGATATCTGGCGTTGATCAACGGCATCCTCGCGGCCTTCAACCTGGTTCCTGCCTTCCCGCTTGACGGCGGGCGGGCGCTACGCGCCGCGCTCTGGCATCTGCGTGGAGACTTGCGCGCGGCGACCCGGATCGCGGCGCAGTCTGGCTCCATCTTTGGCCTGATGCTCATACTTCTGGGGTTCATCCAGCTGATCGGCGGCAATGTGGTCGGCGGCATGTGGTGGGGCCTGATTGGCTTGTTCCTGCGGGCCGCCGCTGCGGGATCGGTTCAACAGATGGAGGCAAAACGCGTCCTGACGGGTGAACCCGTCAGCCGCTTCATGACCACCAACGTCGTTGCCGTTCGTCCGGGCATGCCACTTGCCGATTTCGTGCAGGATATCGTCTACCCCACCCATCACGAGTTTTTTCCCGTCACAGACCATGACGGTCGCGTGGCGGGATGCGTCACCGCACATTCCGTCAAGGCGGTGCCCCATGACCAATGGCACCGGTTTTCCGTCGAACAGATCATGGGCGATTGCGATATCACCAACATCATCGCGCCGGACAACGAGACGGTCGATGCGCTGGCCCTGATGAACAGGACGGGAAACAGCCGCCTGATGGTCGTGGATGACAACGGCCATCTGATCGGCCTGCTGACCCTGAAGGACCTGCTGGCCTTCCTTTCACTCAAACTCGATCTGGAAGGGGATGAATAGGGTCTTGAACAAGGCCGCCATCCCAAACATGATCGTCCGACAACCATTCTGATCTTTCCAAGGAATTCCGATCCATGAGCGTTGATTCCCGCCGCGTGAACGACCTTGAATCCTACTGGATGCCATTCACCGCAAACCGCCAGTTCAAGGCCGCGCCGCGCATGCTGGTGGCGGCAAAGGGCATGCATTACACCACCCACGACGGGCGGACGGTCCTGGACGGCACAGCGGGCCTTTGGTGCGTCAACGCAGGCCACGGACGCGAACCGATTGTCGAAGCGATTCGCAGACAGGCCGGCGTTATGGATTTCGCCCCGCCGTTTCAGGTGGGCCACCCCCAGGCATTCGAACTGGCCTCCAAGGTTGGCGATCTTCTGCCCGGAGACCTCAACCGCGTGTTCTTCACCAACTCCGGCTCGGAGGCGGTGGATACGGCGCTGAAAATCGCCATCGCCTACCACCGCATGCGGGGCGAGGCTTCGCGGACCAGACTGATCGGACGTGAGCGCGGTTACCATGGCGTCGGCTTCGGCGGCATATCGGTGGGCGGCATTTCACCCAACCGCAAACATTTCGGCGCCATGCTGCCCGGAGTTGACCATCTGCCGCACACCCATGATCCGATGCGCAACGCCTTTACCCGCGGACAGCCCGAACACGGGGCGGACAAGGCCGATGCGCTGGAAGCCATCATCGCCCTTCACGATCCCTCAACCATTGCCGCTGTCATCGTCGAGCCGATGGCCGGATCGACCGGCGTCCTGATCCCGCCCAGGGGTTATCTGGAGCGCCTGCGCGCGATTTGCGACAGGCACGGCATCCTGCTGATCTTCGACGAGGTCATCACCGGGTTCGGGCGGCTTGGCTCCGCATTCGCCACCAACCTGTTCGGCGTCGTCCCCGACATGGTGACGATGGCCAAGGGCCTGACCAATGGCGCAGTGCCGATGGGGGCGGTGGCGGTGCGACAGGGCATCTATGATACGTTCATGGACAAGTCCGAAACCCCCATCGAACTGTTCCACGGCTATACCTATTCCGCCCATCCGCTGGCCTGCGCCGCCGGGATGGCGACCCTTGAACTTTACGAACGCGAAGGTTTGTTCGCCCGCGCCGCCGAACTGTCGCCTGCGTGGGAGGCTATGGTGCATGGGTTGAGGAATCTTCCCCACGTTACAGACATCCGCAACCTTGGCCTTGTCGCGGGGATTGAGCTGGAACCCCGCTCCGGCGCACCCGGCGCGCGGGCATTCGAGGCATTCACCAAGGCCTACGAGGCGGGGCTTTTGATCCGCGTCACAGGTGATATCATCGCCTTGTCGCCGCCGCTGATCATTGAAACCGCCCAGATGGACGAGATCGCCGAAACGTTGATCTCTGTCCTCCGTTCCATCGACTGATACCGGGAAAGGATAACCATGAGCATCGTTCTCTATGACCTCGCCGACGCTGAAGGCCGACGGTTCAGCCCCAATTGCTGGCGCACCCGCATGGCGCTGGCGCACAAGGGATTGGATACCGACGCAAGGGCCACCCTGTTCACCGACATTCCGGGGATTGCCGACGGCAACCAGAAAACCATCCCGGTGATCGAGGATGGCGGCAAGGTGGTTGGCGATAGCTGGACCATCGCCGAATATCTGGAAGACACCTATGCGGATCGCCCCTCGTTGTTCGGCGGGGACGCGGGCCGTTCCATGTCGCGTTTCATCAATGGCTGGGTGGACGCCACGATCAACGCCGGATTGGCGCCCCTGATCATCCATGACATACAGACGCGGCTTGACCCAAAGGATCAGGGCTACTTCCGCGAAAGCCGCGAAAAGCGTTTCCGCAAACCCCTGGAAGAGGTTCAGGGAGGACGCGACGACAATCTTGCGGCTTTCCGCCGCAGCCTCTACCCCCTGCGCAAGATGCTGGACGGTCAACCCTTCATCGGCGGCGAAAGTCCACTTTATCCCGACTACGCGGCCTTCGGCGGGTTCCAGTGGGCGCGAACGATCAGCGACTATCGTGTGCTGGAGGAAGACGATCCCGTTTACGCCTGGTTTGAACGCTGCCTCGACCTGTTCGACGGCCTTGGCCGGAATGAGCCGGGCTACTGGTAAAGAAAGGGACCATCGACATGCTCGACCTTTACTTCTGGACCACGCCCAACGGCTACAAACCGATGCTGTTCCTTGAAGAGGCAGGCATCCCCTACGAGATCGTTCCCGTGGATATTTCCAAGGGGGCGCAGTTCGAACCGAATTTCCTGAAGATATCGCCCAACAACAGGATCCCCGCCCTCGTCGATCGCACGCCCGAAGACATGGAAGGGCCGCTGGCGCTGTTCGAATCAGGTGAAATTCTGCTCTATCTGACGGAAAAGTACGGCAAGTTCCTGCCCACCACACTGCGCGGAAGGCACGAAACCCTGCAGTGGTTGTTCTGGCAGATGGGCGGTCTGGGCCCGATGCTGGGACAGAACCACCACTTTTCCACCTACGCGCCCGAGAAAATCCCCTACGCCATAGAACGCTACGTCAAGGAAACGGCGCGGCTCTATGCAGTGTTGAACAAACAGCTTGAAGGACGGGATTTTATTTCCGGGGATTACTCGATCGCCGATATGGCTTGTTACCCCTGGGTGGTGCTGCACGAGCGGCAGTCGATCGACCTTGCGGACTTCCCCAATATCGCCCGCTGGTACGCGGCGATTTGGGAGCGACCGGCAACCAAACGCGCCTACGAGAAGGGCAAGGCGATCAACACCGCACCGACGGTCAGCGAAGAAGCCAAGAAGATCCTGTTTGGCCAGGGCGCAGAGGTCATCAAGAAGGGCTGATTTTTCAGGGGGAAGTTCGGTGACGTTGCATGAAGACGTAGTGGAAGCAGCCCGTAAGGCCGGGGCCGATCTGGTCGGCGTTGCCGATGTCGCCGAAACGCCAGAACACGCCGAGGCCATCGAACGCATCCTGCCCGGTGCACGGCGTGTCGTCATCACCATCGCCCGGCACAACCTCTCCGCCATCGCCTCACGCAATAACGAGGTTCGCCAGTTCGACACCATTCACGCCTACGATGAAAGCGGACGGGCCGCGCAAGCCGCCGCCCGGCATCTTGAGGATCAGGGGTATCGGGCGGCCGCCGTGCCTGCCTTCATCCCCATCGACATGCGCAACCCAAAGAAGGGCATGCGCGGCGAAATCAGCTGGCGGCAGGCCGGATATCTGGCAGGGCTCGGGTCCTATGGCGAGAGCGGCCTTCTGGTAACGCCCGAATTCGGTTCCGCCATCCGCATCGCGGGACTGGTCACGGATGCCGACCTTCCGCCGGGAAAACCGCTGGAAAAAGACGCCTGCGATCACTGCATGGAATGCATAACCCACTGCCCGACAAAAGCCCTGTCGGGCGAAGGAAGAATCGACAAGAAGAAGTGCGGCGACCACATCTTCCGCTACGGCTTTCGCGCCTTCCAGAAATTCATGGGCGACATGTTCGACCGCGGCAGTTCGGCGAAGACGGTGATCGACGGCCACGCCCTGCGTGAGCTGTGGCAGAACTTCATGACCGGCAATTACTACTACTGCTTCGAATGCCAGACCCGCTGCCATTCAACAGACAGGGCGGCAGGAAGTGGAATGAGCCTCCGCCATGCCGCCCTTCGTCAAAAAACCTGACCCCGACTATTTCGGTTCGCAGGCGACGGGCCAGACCAGCCGGGTGTCTTTCGGAAACATGTTTCCCACCGTATCCTTGTATGGAACGGAAACCTCCTTCTGGTCGTCAGGAAGGTCGCGCAAGGCGTGGTTCTCGTAGACCGTCCCCGGCGTGGTGATATAGAGGGCCAGCGGATCGAGATAACGCATGTTCTTGACCCGGACCATGAATTTAAAAGCCTCGTAGTCGGAAACATCGCTCGCATAGACCGTCATGTGAAGATGGGGATAACCAGTCGCTCCATAGTGCCCGCCCTGTGTTCCCGTCAGGCCGCTCAGACCAACGGCCTGCCCCATCTTCATCTTGTCCCCGGCCTGCAAAGACGGGGGTTTATCAAGGTGCTGGTACTTGACGAAGGCGTAAAAAGGCAGCCCGGTGTCTTCTGGTGCATGGCGCATCCACAGGAAATTTCCCACCAGCAAGCCGCCTTCGCCGCCATGGATGACCTCCCCATCGGCGATGGCGAGGAGAGGCGTGCCGATGGTTAGTGTGATATCGAGGCCGCTGTGATAGCCGCCATGCTCGTTGTTGCGATAGCTGCCGTCGTAACGTGTCGAACTGCCGAAGGGTGACGCAATGCCTTCGCATTTCGCCGCCGATGGAAGAACGGCCTTCAAACCGACGGCGAACAGGCCCATCTGCTCAAGCTGTTCCGGTATTTTCTTTATTTTTCCATTGCCTGTCGGGCTTTCGGGCGTTTCCGTTCCATTGCCTTTCTTGCCGCCCATGTAGCCGCCGCTTCCCTTTCCACCCCCCCCCATCATGCCACGTTTGCCCGACCCCATCTGGGCGTCGGCCGGTTGGGGAAGGGAAAGAATCAAAGCCGCCATAAAGGCCAGGAAAATTCCGAACCTCATGGAACACCTCCACAAGAAAAACAATTGCGCCAACCCGCAAAAATTCTCCCTTAAGTTTGTTTCAGTGTCACTCAGATTCAGCAACCGTAGAAAGCCTCGCCCTTTTCCGCCATGTCGCGCAGAAGCTGCGGCGGAGCAAATCGCGCCCCATGCTTCTGGGCCATGGCGTCGCATTCCCGCACGAAGTTTTCCACACCGACGATATCTATGTTGGAGATGACGCCGCCGCGGAAGGGCGCGAACCCCCAGCCGAGGATGGAGCCGATATCCGCATCCTGCGCCGAGGTGAGGACGTTCTCTTCCATGCAGCGCGCTGTCTCAATCCCCTGAATGAACGTCAGGCGGCGTTTGACCGTCTCGACATCGGGTTGTTCATCGGCCACCGGAAAATGTTCGGCAAGACCGGGCCAAAGCGATTTTTTCCCGCCCTCCGGGTAATCGTAAAACCCCTTGCCCGCCTTCTTGCCAGGACGATTCAGGTCTTCGACAAACAGATCTATCACCGCATCCGCCGGATGGGGTTCGTAGGCATCCCCAAGGTCTGCCATTGTCTGCGCCTTGATGTGGTGGATCAGGGAAATGCTGACCTCATCCCCCACAGCCAGTGGCCCGACCGGCATACCGGCCATGCGTCCGGCATTTTCGATCAGTGCAGGGCTGACGCCTTCGGCAAGCAGGGCGACGCCCTCCTTCAGATAGGTGGCGAACACACGGCTGGTGTAAAAGCCGCGGGAGTCGTTGACGACAATCGGTGTTTTCCCGATCGCCTGAACGTAGTCCATGGACCGCGCCAGCGTTTCCTTCGACGTCTTCTCGCCGACGATGATCTCGACCAGCGGCATCTTGTCCACCGGTGAGAAGAAGTGCAGTCCGATGAAATTCTCTGGCCGTGCGCTGGCCTCGGCCAGTCCGGTGATTGGCAGGGTCGAGGTGTTCGACGCAAAAACCGCATCGGCGGCGATGACTGCCTCGGTTTTCTGGGTCACATCGGCCTTGATGTCGCGATCCTCGAAGACCGCCTCGATCACCAGATCGCAACCCGCCAGATCGGCGTAATCATCGGTGGGTGTGATGCGGGAAAGAAAGGCATCCCGTTTTTCCGTCGTCAGCCGCCCCTTGGCAACCTGCTTGTCCAACAGCGCCGCCGAATAGCCCTTGCCCTTTTCGGCCACGTCGCGCGCGGTGTCGAGGAGAACCGTCTCGATCCCCGCCTTGGCCGTGGCGTAGGCGACGCCGGCGCCCATCATGCCCGCCCCGAGAATGCCGACTTTCGCATAAGACGCCTTGGCGACGCCTTCCGGACGGGTTTTCAGCTTGTTCGCGTCCTGCATGCCGAAGAACAGGGTGCGGATCATGGCCCGCGTTTCTGCCGAAAGCAAAAGCTCGGTCAGGTAGCGCCCCTCGATCTTCGTGCCCGTATCGATGGGAACCTGAAGGCCTTCGTAGACGGATTGCAGAATCAGTTGTTGCGCCCGGTAATTGCCCCAGGTCTTCTTGCGCAACATGGCCTCGCCAGCCATGAATGTTTCAAGCCCCTTGGGGCTTTGAACCGCACCACCGGGGATCCTGTACCCCTTGATGTCCCATGGCTGAACAGCATTCGGGTTGGCGAGAATCCAGCCTTTGGCCGCCGCAAGCAGCCGTTCCGCCGGAACGACCTCGTCGATGATGCCGATCTTGAGCGCATCCGCCGCCCCAAGACGACGACCTTCCATCATCAAGGGCAGGGCTTCGCGCGCGCCGATCATGCGCGACAGGCGTTGCGTCCCGCCGCCACCGGGCAAGAGGCCGAGCGTTGCTTCGGGCAAGCCGAATCGCGCCTTGGGATTGTCTGCGGCAATCCTGTGGTGACAGCCGAATGCAACCTCCAACCCGCCGCCGAGCGCCGTTCCGTTCAGGGCCGCCACGAAAGGTTTTCCGGACGTTTCCATCGCGCGCATTACGGCATGAAAGCGATAAATGAAATCAAGGATCGCCTGATGGTCGTCGCCCATGGCGAGAAACATTTCCAGATCGGCCCCGACGACGAAATCGCTCTTGCCCGACGCCAGAATCACGCCTTTCACGGCCTCGTCATCAACCACCGCACGGATCGCCTTGGCGAAAGCGGGGGTCGATTCCTCGTTGATCACGTTGACCGGGCGGCCAGGCGTATCCCAGACAACCGTCGCTATGCCGTCGTCATCAATGGTGGTGGTGAACATACCCATCGTCATCATCCTTCTTTCCCTCAGACCCGTTCGATGATCGTGGCGGTGCCCATGCCGCCGCCGACGCACAGCGTAGCAAGGCCGGTTTCCGCATCGCGCCGCTCCATCTCGTCAAGCAGCGTTCCAAGAATCATCGCGCCGGTCGCCCCCAGGGGATGTCCCATGGCGATGGCCCCGCCATTGACGTTGATGTGGTCGTGGGGGATGTCCAGTTCCTTCATGTAGAGCATGACCACGGCCGCAAAGGCCTCATTCAGCTCGTAAAGGTCGATGTCGTTGACATCCATCCCCGCCTTCTGCAACGCCTTGCGGGTTACGGGCGCAGGGCCGGTCAGCATGATGCAGGGTTCGGAGCCGATGGATGCCGCCGCACGGATGCGCGCACGCGCCCTCAGGCCAAGGCGTTCGCCCGCTTCTTTCGTGCCGATCAGGACGGCCGCCGCGCCGTCGACGATGCCCGAGGAATTTCCGGCATGGTGCACATGGTTTACTCGTTCAACCTCGGGGTAGCGTTGCATGGCGACGGCGTCATATCCGATCTGCTCACCGAAGGCGACGAAGGCCGGATCCAGCGAAGCCAGCGATTGCATGGTCGCATCGGGGCGCATGTGTTCGTCGAGCTCAAGAATGGCATCACCGAACTGGTCCCTGACGGGAATGATGGAATTGCGGAAATACCCGTTGCCCCAGGCATGCGCGGCGCGTTTTTGTGATTCGACGGCATAGGCATCCACATCGTCGCGCGAAAACCCTTCGCGCGTGGCGATCAGGTCGGCCGAAACGCCCTGCGGGATGAAATAGGCCGGATAGGTCACGGAGGGATCCGAATAAAGCGCACCGCCACCCGATCCAATGGCGACACGGGACATGGATTCGACGCCGCCGCCAATGGCCATGTCGGCCTCGCCCGATTTCACCTTTGCCGTTGCGACGTTCACCGCCTCCAGCCCCGAAGCGCAGAAACGGCTGACCACGCTGCCCGCCACGGACTGGTCGTACCCGGCCATCAGCACGGCGGTGCGCGCGATGTTTGCGCCCTGTTCGGCGACCGGCTCGACGCAACCCAGGATCACATCATCGACCATCGACGTATCCAGCTCATTACGGTCGCGAATGGCTTCAAGCACCGTCTGCGCCAGGCGAACCGGCGTCACCTCGTGCAAGCCGCCGTCCTTCTTGCCCTTGCCGCGCGGTGTGCGCACCGCATCAAAAATATAGGCATCCGTCATAGCGAACTCCCTCTTTCCCGTTTCTTCCGCAGCCCTAAAGGGCGCGGCTGATCAGTTCTTTCATGATTTCCGACGTTCCGGCATAGATGCGCTGAACCCGCGCATCCGCCCAGGCCCGCGCGATCGGGTATTCCCACATGTAGCCATAACCGCCGTGCAGTTGCAGGCAGGCATCCAGCACCTTGAATTGCATTTCGGTGGTCCACAGCTTCGCCATGGCAGCCGTTTCCACGTCCAGCTTTCCATCCACATGCAGTTCAAGACAACGGTCGGTGAACACGCGCGCCACTTCGACCTGACTTTTCAAGTCCGCAAGGGTGTAGCGGGTGTTCTGGAAGTCCGCGATGGCCTGACCAAAGGCCTTTCGTTCGCGGGTATATTCAATCGTCCACTCAAGCCCGGCGGCAGCGTTGGCCACCGCGCCAAGCGCGACGATCAGGCGTTCTTGCGGCAGCTCCTGCATCAGATATTTGAAACCCTGATTCTCGCCGCCCAGCAGGTTGGACTTTGGCACCCGGCAGTCGTCGAAAAACAGCTCCGAGGTGTCCTGCGCCTTCAGGCCGATCTTTTCCAGATTGCGGCCTTTGGTGAACCCCTTCCGTTCGCCTTCAACCACGATCAGGCTGGTTCCCTTGGCCCCCTGCGCGGGATCCGTCTTGCACACCACGATCACCAGATCGGCGTGCTGGCCATTGGTGATAAAGGTCTTGGAGCCATTGATGACGTATTCATCGCCATCAAGAACGGCGCGGGTCTTCACGCCCTGCAGGTCCGAACCGGCGGAGGGATCCGTCATGGCGATGGCGCCCACCGCGTCACCGGTGGCGAGGCGCGGCAGCCAGGCCTTTTTCTGATCCTCGGTGCCGTAATGCAGGATGTAGGGGGCGACGATATCGGAGTGCAGCGCGAAACCGGGGCCGGAGCAATTGGCATGCCCCAGTTCCTCAATCACGATGGCGGAATAGCGGAAATCCGCACCCGCGCCGCCGTATTCCTCGGGCATGGTGGCGCAGAGCAACCCGCCCTCACCCGCTTTTCGCCAGGCGTCGCGGGAAATCTGTCCATCCTTTTCCCACTGATCGTGGAAGGGAGATATCTCACGTTCGATGAAGCGTCGCACCGAATCGCGGAACATCTCATGGTCTTCGTCATACACCTTCCTGGGAATCATTTTCGTCCGCCTCCGTCCTTACACCACCGGGATCACCGGATGACCCCATCCTTGCGCAGTTTTTCCAGATCGTCGCGAGCCATGCCCGCCTCCGTCAGGATTTCATCCGTATGCTGTCCCTGCCGCGGCGCCGGCGCGATGCCTTCATCCACCGTGCCCGCCATGCCGGAAAATTTAACCGGCTGCGCCAGCACGCGGATCACGCCGTCATCGGGATCGTTCAATTCTGCCACCATGCCGCGCGCCATCAGTTGTTCGTTCGACAGCGATTCTGCGACATCGAGAACCGGCGTCACGCAGCAATCGACGGCGGCGAAAACGCCGGCCCAGTGATCCCGCGGTTTCCCGGCGAAAACGGCCGCGACCTCGGAACGGGCGGCGTCGCCCGCCGCGCCCTTGTTCCACCCCTTGTCCTTCAGGTGCGCCAGGTCCAGCGCATCGCACAGGGCTTGCCAGAATTTCGGCTCCAGCGCGCCGACCGCCATGTAGCGATTGTCCGAAGTTTCATAGTAGCCGTAGCAGGGCAAGCCACCCGAGAGCATCTCGTCGCCGCGCACCGGATCGCGCCCTTCGGAAAGCAGGGTGATCAGCGGGGCAGCCGAATGAGCGAAAGCGCAATCGGTCATGGATATGTCCACATAGCGGCCCTTGCCGGTGCGCAGGCGATCGACCAGTGCGGCGAGGATGCCCATGGCGGCGCTGAGCGTCCCGCCCGCCAGATCGGCGATCTGGAAGTTGGGCAAGGTCGGCGGCCCGCCCTTTGCACCCGTCTGTCCGCCTATCCCGGCAGTGGCGCAGTAATTGATGTCGTGGCCGGCCCGTTCACGCCACGGCCCGTCCTGGCCATAGCCGCTGATCGCGCAATAGACGATGGCCGGATTGACGGCGGCGACGGCCTCGTAGCCAACGCCAAGCCGGTCGACGACACCGGGACGGAAACCTTCAACAACGATATCGGCGGTTGCCGCCAGCTTCATGAAAAGGGTGCGACCTCCATCCTTCGACAGGTCGAGACATATGGATTTCTTGTTGCGATTAACCAGATGAAAAAGGGGCGAAACCGTCATACCGCCACGTCCCATGAAGCGGGCGTAATCACCGGGACCGGTATCTTCAACCTTGACCACTTCCGCGCCCATGTCGCCAAGATGCTGTGTGCACAGGCCGCCCGGTAGCAAACGGGTCAGGTCGAGAACACGCATCCCATCCAGAGGCTTTGGACGATTTGTCGGCAAATTCCGCTTCTCCCTTCCGGCGCGCCCTTGCGGCGCAAACGAAGTCCGGGTTGGCCCCGACATTCTTTTTATATTACGCAATGGTAATCGCGTTGACGTTAACGTAATACCTCTCCGGCAAATGGGTCAAGAGGGCAGCGACAATGGAAAAGCCCGGCGCAAAGGCGCCGGGCTTCCCACTTGCGTTTACACGCATGTTCAGATCAGTACTGAACAGCCCCGGTCAAGGGAACCCAGCGACCGTTCTGGATCTGGGCGACGACGGATTTCTCCAGCGCCTTGTGCTTGCCAGGGCCAAAGCTGCGAACCGGACCATTGAAGATGTCGCTGTAGGCTTCGATGCTGGTGATGCCGTCGAGGAACTTCTCCATGGTGATGTCGCGTCCGGCCCTTTGCAGGGCGATGGCGACAAGATCACCGGTGATATAGCCGTTCTGGGCCGCGGAGCCCGGCGCCTTGCCGTATTTGTCCTTGTAGCGGTGGAACCAGACCTTGGCCGTATCTGTGACCTGATCCTCATAGGCGATGTTGAAGGTCGTCACCGCGTAATAGCCTTCGGTGATTCCGCCCTTCTGCGCGGCGATGATCTGATCGTAGGACGCGATATTCCCGATGAACGGAACGTTCCAGCCCATCTTCTTCGCCGTGGCGTTGATGATGATGGTGTCCTTGAGGATGGTTCCCATGATGACCGCATCACAACCCGCGCCACGCAGCTTGGCGATCGACGCGACGAAATCGGTTTCATCTGGACGGTGCTTGGTTTCCGCAACCAGCGTCATGCCCATGGCCTTGAGCTGCGCATCCGTAGCGTCGACGGTTTCCTGACCGAAGTCGGAATCCTGCGTCATCCGGCAGATGGCCTTCTTGCCAAGGGTTTCGACCGCGTACTTGGTCCCGATCCGGTTCTGATCGTAATAGGTCGACAGCGCCAGGAACTTCAGCGGATGCTGCGGCTCGACCATCGAACGGGCGGCGGTGTACGGGAACAGGTTCGGCAGGTTCTTCTCGAACAGCTTCGGCATGACCGCGTTGTTCATGGGGGTGCCCAGTGCGCCGACCATGGCGAAAATCTTGTCGCGGTTGATCAGCTTGTTGGCTGCCTGCACCGCCTTGGGAACCTGATACTGGTGATCTTCGGCGATCAGCTTCAACTTCCGGCCGTGGATACCGCCCGCTTCGTTGATTTCATCAAAGCGCATGCGAATGCCTTCAACGGAACCGACGCCCCAGGGGCTGGCCGGACCGCTGAGCGCGGTGTTGATGCCGAAGACGATCTCATCCTTGGAAACGCCCTGCGGGGATGCGTGGGCAGCCCCGGCAAGACCAGCTGCGGCGACGCCGCCAAGCAGCATTCCTACGAATTTAAGGTGTTTCATCTGGTTACTCCCTGTCTTGTTTGTGATTGCGACTTTACACATTCCGGCCCACCAGGGCCATACTGCCTTTACGGCTGGTTGAACATGGGGCCTACCCCCCGGCGTACATGCCGTCGATCATGTCCTTGTATTTTTCGTTCACGTACTTCCGCTTCAGCTTCATGGTCGGGGTAAGCTCGTCATCTTCCGCCGTCAGAAGCTGTTCGATCAGCCTGAACTTCTTGATCGTCTCAACGCGGGCGAAGTTGGCGTTGACCTTCTCGATCTCGGCCCAGATCAGGTCCTGCACCTCCTTGGCCCGGCACAGGCTGGCGTAGTTGGTGAATGGCACATCGTTGTCCTGGGCGAACTTGATCACGTTATCGTGGTCGATCATCACCAGCGCGGTGAGGAACTTGCGCTTGTCGCCGATGACAACGGCATCATTGATGTAGGGCGAAAACTTCATCTGGTTTTCGATTTCGCTGGGCGTGATGTTCTTGCCGCCCGCGGTGATGATGATGTCCTTCATGCGATCCGTGATGCGCAGAAAACCCTCGTCGTCTATTTCGCCCACGTCTCCGGTATGCAGCCACCCGTCCGGGTCAATGGTTTCGGCAGTCTTTTCCGGCTGGTTCAGGTAGCCCATAAAGACCAGAGGGCCACGGGTCATCACCTCGCCCTCTGGCGAAATGCGCACCTCGGTCCCCTCCAGTTCCTTGCCAACCGTTCCCACCTTCTGCGCCCCGAAATGGTTGGTGGCGACAACGCCGGTCGTTTCCGTCTGGCCGTAAAGCTCGAACATGTTTATCCGAAGCGACAGGTACCAGCGGATCAGGTCGGGGGAAATGGGCGCAGCCCCGGTCACCACGTAACGCACCCGGTCCAACCCCATCATCCGTTTGATGTTGATGAAAACCGTCTTGTCCACCAGCCACCACAGCGCGTTCAGCCACACCGGCGGCGTTCCGCCTCGCAGCTTGTATTCGACAGCCCGCCTGCCAACGGCAAGCGCCCCGGCGTACGCAAGCTGCCCGACGCGGGTGGCGTCCTTCATCTGAATGGTGATGCCCGAATAGAACTTTTCCCAAACCCTGGGCACCGCGAAGAAGATGGTCGGGGAAACCTCGCGGATGTTTTCGGGAACGGTCTCCGGGCTTTCCGCGAAATTGATTGTCGCGCCCGTCCGCAGCGGCCAGAGAACGGAAAACGACCGCTCGGCGATGTGGCATAGCGGCAGGAATGACAACTGCTCGTCATTCGAAACTGAAGGCAGGGTCGTATTCGTCAGATTGACCTGCGCAATACAGTTGCGGTGGCTGATCATCGCGCCCTTGGGCGGACCGGTTGTGCCCGATGTATAGATCAGAATCGCCATGTCATCGGGGCGACCCTGATCAATGCTGGAATCCCATACCTCCGGGTGCGCGCGTCCATAGGCGTCGCCCAGATCGTAAAGGTCGTCGATCGACATCACCATGGGATCTTCGAAGTCACGCAGGCCTTCAAGGTCGTAGATGAAGACCTTGACCAGGTCCGGCATTTCGTCGCGTTTGGTGAGGAACTTGTCGAGTTGCTCCTCGTTCTCGACGAACAGGAACTTACTTCTGGAGTCGTTGCACAGATAGGCAAGCTGCTTCGCCGAATCGGTCGTATAGACGCCGCTGGCGACGCCCCCCGCACCCTGTACGCCCAGATCGGTGAAGAGCCATTCCTTGTTGTTGTCGCTGAGGATGGAACAGACGTCCCCCCGTTGCAGGCCGAGCGAGATCAGGCCAAGACCGACCTGCCGGGCGCGCCTGCCATATTCCGCCCAGCTGATTTCCTGCCAGATACCGAAATCCTTTTCACGCAGGGCGACCTTGCCATCGTACTGCGCAACACGATGACGGAACAGCTTGGGCAGGGTATCGCACCCCTCCACATGATAAATATCGCCAAAGCCCTCGGTCATATCCCTACCGTCCACATTCATCGACCAAAACTACCGCCACGTCTTTTTTCGTTTCCAGCGACGCTTTCCGCGAACGCCCTGTTCCTTCATGCCCAGATAGAATTCGCGGACGTCGTCGCTTTGCATCAGGTTCGCACAGGTGTCTTCCATGACAATCCGGCCCACCTCGAGGACATAGCCATGATCACCGGTGAGAAGCGCCATGTTGGCGTTCTGCTCGACCAGCAGCATGGTCACGCCCTGTTCGCGGTTCAGGCGCTTCACGATATCGAAGATTTCCTTGACCAGAATCGGCGAAAGGCCAAGCGAAGGTTCGTCGAGAAGCATCAGTCTGGGCCGGGCCATGAGCGCGCGGCCGATCGCCAGCATCTGCTGCTGTCCGCCGGAAAGATATCCCGCTTGCTGATCCGACCTTTCCTTGAGAACGGGAAAATAGCCGTAGACGACCTCGATGTCCTGCCGCACCGCTGCCCTGTCCTTGCGGGTATAAGCCCCCATTTCCAAGTTTTCGAGAACGGACAGGAAGGGGAAGACCTCACGCCCTTCGGGCACGTGGGCTATGCCGCGACGCGCCACCCAGTCGGGGTCGCGTTTCTGGATTTCCTCGCCTTCGAAAACCACAGTTCCCTTTTGCGGATCCATGGCGCCGCAGATGGTTTTCAGGATCGTCGTCTTACCTGCGCCGTTACCGCCGAGGATTGTAACGATCTTCCCTTCGGGAACATCGAGCGTTACCCCGCGGATAGCCATGATCGGGCCATAATAGGTTTCGATATTGCGAACTCTCAGCAGCGGCTCAGACATCGGCGTCATCCCCCAGATACGCCTTGATGACTTCGGCGTTGTTCTGCACCTCGGACGGCGTTCCTTCCGCCAGCATGCGGCCATTGTTGATGGCCAGCACCCGATCGGACACCTGCGAGACGAGGCTCATGTCATGTTCCACCATGATGACGGTGACCCCAAGGTCCTTCTTGATGTCCTCGATCCAGAAGGCCATGTCCTCGGTTTCCTCGACGTTGAGGCCCGAGGCCGGTTCGTCGAGAAGCAGCAATTTTGGCTCTGTGCACAGCGCCCGGGCCAGTTCGACGACCTTTCGCGCACCGTAGGGAAGGTTGGCGATCATCTGGTCGCGATAATGCTGAAGGTCGAGAAAGTCGATCACCTCTTCGACCTTTTTGCGCTCCTCATGCTCGGCCCGGCGGACGGAGGGCAGGAACAGGATATCGCTCAGCAGGTTTGACCGGCGATGGGTGTGCCGCCCGACCAGAAGATTCTGCAAAACGGTCGCATGCTCGAACAGTTCGATATTCTGGAAAGTCCGCGCGATGCCCAGGCCGGCCACCCTGTCGGGGGGAACCGACGTGATATCGCTTCCTTCGAAATAGAGTTTCCCGCCGGTAGGATCGTAGATGCGGCTGATCAGGTTGAAGATGGTGGTCTTCCCCGCGCCGTTGGGTCCAACGATGGTATAGACCTCGCCCGTATTGACGTCGAAGGTCACACCATCCACGGCATGAATGCCACCGAAATGGATGGCCAGATCCCTTGCCGCGAAAATCGGGGAGGTGGTCGTGTCAGTCATCGCCGCGCCCCCCTCATCGCATCCGCTCGGTTTTCAGATAGGCCTTCTGGCGCTTGAACATCGACTTCCGGTAAAGCGGGAAGACGCTGAAGAACAGTTTGACCTTGCGCCAACGTCCATAAAGTCCGTAGGGCTCGAAGATGATGAACAGAACCAGGATAAGGCCGAAGACCCCAGGCTCCAGGCCCGGCATCTGACCGATGGCCGATGGCAACGTATCGCGGAGCATGGCCAGGCCCTGCGGCAAAAGACCGATGAAGATCGCGCCGTAGATGGCCCCATGAAGCGAACCCAATCCTCCGACAACCACCATCAAAAGAAGCTGGACCGAGATGATCATGTTGAAGGCGTCAGGCGCCAGATAGCTGAGCTTGTGTCCGAATAGCGCACCGGCGATACCGGTGATGCCCGCGCTCAGGGCGAAGGCGATCGTCTTGTATCTGGCGATATTGACGCCCATGCTCTGGGCCGATACTTCCGAATCGCGTATCGCCATCATCGCCCGACCGGTGGGTGAGCGTAGCAGATTCACACAGCCCAGAAGAACAATGACCAGGACACCGAGGCACAGAAGGTAGAATTGCCAGGGGTCCGAGAGCTGCTGGCCGAAGGCGGTCGGCGGGTCGACGGGGAAGCCCCTGAAGCCTCCGGTCACGCTTTCCCAATGCACGATCAACTGTTCGACGATGATCGAAAACGCCAGCGTCGCGATGGCCAGGTATACACCGGTCATGCGCAATGCAGGGATGGCGATCACGATCCCCGCTGCGGCCGAAAGAACCCCGGCAATCGCCAGCGAGGCGAAGAAGGGAACGCCATGCTGTATCATCCAGGCGTTGACGTAGGCGCCGATGGCCAGAAACGCCGCATGGCCGAGGCTGACCTGCCCCGTGTAGCCGACAAGAAGCATCAGACCCAGACCGGCGATGGCGTAGATAAACACCATCGACATTTCGCCAACGTAGAAATCGTCGAGCACGAACGGCGCCGTCAACAGCGCCACGGCAAGAAGTCCGTACCAGAAATAATATCCGCTGTGCTTGAAGATGCGGAGGTCCTGGCCGTAATCGGTTTTGAACAGAATACGCACGGGATGCCCTCTCCTATACCTTCTTGCGCTGGATCTGGGCGAACAGACCCTGCGGACGAATCGTCAGAACCCCAAGCATGATCAGGTAAGCGACCGTTTCCTTGAAACCGGCGGGCAGATAGACGCCCGCGAACTGTTCGCTGATGCCGATGATCAGGCCGCCGAGCAACGCGCCGGGCAGGCTTCCGAACCCGCCGATGACCGCCGCGGCAAACGCCTTGATGCCCATGAAGCCCATCATGGTATCGACCATCGAGGTCGGCGCGAGCAACAGGCCCGCCGCAGCTGCGACGCCTGCGCTGATTGCCCAGATCAGTGAAAAGACGACCTTCACGGGGATGCCCATGTAGTAGGCGGCCAGCTGGTTCTGGGAGGCCGCCTGCATCGCCACGCCGAGACGCGTGTGCTTGAAGAAGAAGAAGAGAACGACGCACAGGACCAGTGTGCCGACAATGATCGCCAGATTGTCCTGCGCCAGAATCACACCGCCAGCCTCGATCACCTTGCCCGAGAAAGGAGTCTGGAATGTCAGTGGCTCGGCGCCCCAAACGCCGCCTGCGACGGAGCGCAGAACGAACCCAAGGCTGATGGTCAGAATGATGATGGCGAACTGGGGTTGGCCGATGACCGGACGTAGCGCGATCACATCTAGGAGATAACCGAAAACGGCCATCAGCGCGATGGCGCCAAGGAATCCCAGCCAGTAGGGCAACCCGAATCCGCCGATCAGCGTTACGGCAACGAAGGCGCCCATCATCATCAGGTCGCCTTGCGCGAAGTTCACGATTTCCGTGGCCTTGTAGATAAGGACAAAACCGAGAGCGATCAGGCCATAGACGCAGCCCTGGGCGATACCGCTAACCAGAAGCTGGATGATTTCCAAGACTATTCTCCCCCTGCACAACCGGGAACGCGCGGGTTAACGTCCCGTTATTCCGTTCCATTCGGGCGGAACGATAAGGGAGGCATTACGGCAACGCAATACGAGAAAAACAGGTAGAATAGGCCACCCGCCATTCACCTTTTCGACAGGCTTACTTTCGGTTGTCGATGCCGCCGATCAGTTCTGATAAAGTCCCGCCGTGTTTCGATAGGGGAGAGGAAATAATGGGTGAAACGGTCCGCACGGAAATCGCCGGCGCAATTGCAACGCTGACGCTGAACCGCCCGAAGGAGCTGAACGCGCTGAACGACATGATGGTCGAGGATTTGCGCCGTGCAGCATACAAGGTTGAAAACGATACCAACGTCCGTTGCGTCGTCATCAAGGGCGAAGGCGACCATTTCATGGCGGGCGGCGATATCTTTTTGTTCCGTGAATGGCTGGACCTTCCGGCCGAGGAACTGAACCTGAACCTGGACCGCTTGCTCGGCGATGTTCACCGCACGATCCAGTCGTTCCGCCGTATGCCAAAACCGGTCATCGCCAGTGTTCGCGGGGCTTCCGCCGGTTTTGGCCTCAGCCTCATGATGGCCGCCGACCTCGCCATCGCCGCGGACAACTCCGTGTTCACACTGGCCTATTGCAATATCGGCACCACGCCTGATGGCAGTTCCACCTATTCTCTGCCCCGCATGGTCGGCATGAAACGCGCGATGGAACTGGCGCTGCTGGGCGACCGCTTCGATGCGGAAACGGCGGAGCGTTACGGCCTGGTCAATCGGGTCGTTCCCCTCGACCAACTGGATGCCGAAACCGCAAAGCTGGCCCAGCGGCTGGCCGCGGGTCCGACAACGGCGCTGGGCCGCACCAAGGCCCTGATCAACAGTTCGCTAAACAACGACCTTGCCGATCAGCTTCGCGCCGAGGAAGAAAATTTCGCGTCCAGCGCGAGAACATCCGATTTCTCCGAAGGCGTCAGGGCCTTTACCGAAAAGCGCAAACCCGCATTCACAGGAAAGTGATGGTCCGCAAAAACCTTTTTCGGGATCGCAACCCCTGGGTCAGGGCCGGATATGTCTTCACGGTCGGGTGGTTCCTCGTCGTCCTTTATGTGACAGGAGGCGATCAGAACCACCCCTTCTTCGACACCATTTTCATGGTGCCGCTGGCGGTCTGGATTGTCGGCGTTCTTGTCGCACACCTGCTGCGCGGGCGGGGAACACCGGAAGGGCCAGAATAGGATCAGTCCCTTTCCTGGCCGAGAGAGAATATCCCCCAGGCCATGCCAATGCTGCCGAATGTGATAAACAGGCCGAAAAACAGCAAAAACAGGAACAGCCACATGTCGGGCGAGGCGAAAATCATCGTTCCCATTCCGCCCAGATCGAAATAAAGCAACAACCCGCCGAACAGAAAGCCGCCACCGGTTCCCGCAACGAGATGCTTGAGCAAAAAGCCCAACGCGTGTTTCTGGTGCTGTTGAAGCTGGGACATATGACTTGTTTATTTCCTGCTGTCTTCGCCCTCGATGGGCTCCGCACCAAGTTGACGATACAGGTCGCGCAGAGCGGCGGCCGCCTCGTCGACACGCGCAGCGTCGGTTCCCCGTATCACCACGCTGACCCCTATACGCCCCGGTCGGAAATAGGGATAGCTGCCGATATCCATATCCGGGAAATCCGCCTGCAACGCGCCAAGTCCCGCCGCCAGATCCCCTTCCCCCACCACCGCCGAGACTGTCCGCGATACAACGGGCGCGCCGCCTGTCAGTTCATGGCGGAAAGAAAGGAACATGGCCTCGACGATCTTTGGGATTCCCGCCATCACAAAAACGTTGCCGATGCGAAAGCCGGGCGCCGTGCTGATCGGATTGTCGATCAGTGTGGCGCCTGCCGGGATATCCGCCATCTTCAGGCGTGAGGCGTTGAGCAGCGTCTCGTCGTTCCGGTAGTGGGCGCGCAATCTGGCCTCGGCCTCGGCGTTCCGTTCAAGCGCAACCCCGAAAGCCTCGGCGATGGAGGCCGATGTTATGTCGTCGTGGGTCGGGCCGATACCACCCGTCGTAAAGACATAGTCGAAGCGCTTTCGGCAGTCATTGACGGTATCGATGATCGTCTGCGTGATATCGGGAATAACGCGGGCCTCGACGACACGGATACCCGCCTCGTTAAGCTGCCCGGCAAGAAACTGTATGTTGGCATCGCGCGTCCGGCCGGACAGGACCTCGTTGCCAATGACGATGATACAGGCGGTAACAACACGATCCCCGGCCATCTCTCTTCCCGCGCTCCTTCAGCACCGCCCACAAAACTGCTGTTACGGATGATAGCAGGAAGCGCCCGGCTGGGAAGCATCACCATGTCACGGCCAAAGGCCCACAATGTGACCCCGGTCACTGACCAAAATGCAACGCCAAGGCAAGATCAAGGCAACCTCAACGGCAATGAGCGACAAGTCCATGCACCCAACGCGAGAGCGCATTGACGATCGAACCGACGACGGCAATTTTTCCGTATGGGATACTGGTCGCGACGCTTTCGGTTTTTTGATCGGACACAAGGGGTGTTTCTTTCGACTGATCGCCGTGCCGATGGGCGTCTATCTGTCTGCCTGTTTCGGCGTCTATTATCTGTGGGGCGTTTCCGGCTTCGACGGGCGCGCGACAACCGCGCTCTACACCCTTCTTGCGGTTGTGACGATCCCCTTCACCGTTTCATGGATCAGGCTCACACTTATGGGGGAATGGGCCATTGGCAAAAGGCACGGCCTCGGATTCGGGCGGCGTGAAGCCCTGTTTTTCGTCTGTTATGTGGCTATGGCTCCACTTGTCGGATTCAGCGACGCCCTGGTCGAGACAATCGGCCATGTAGTCGTCAGTTCCGGCCTGACCACAAATCCCGCCGAGTTCCTAGCCACGACCGCTACTGTCACCTTCATGACATTGATCATAGCCCTGCCCATTATTGCGCGGCTTGCCCTTGTCCTGCCGTCCATCGCCGCCGACGAAGGCGCAAACCCCCTTCACGCGTGGCGGCTGAGCCGCAACAACGGTTGGCGTGTGCTTGGCGTCATCCTGTTGACAGGCATGCTGAGCGGAATGATCCTTAATTTCATCGGTGTTTTCACTGCGGCGATTGTTCTCTTCACCGCCGGTTCGGAAACCAGCCTTCCAGCCGCCATTGCGGTTGGGGCGGCGATGGACGGCCTGATGGTCTTCACGATGGTCGCCAGCGGCGCGAGCGGCCTTTCACTGACCTACAGCCGCCTGACATCTTCCCCTGATGATACAAGTCCGAAACCCGCGTTGCGGGCGGGGCGTTTCGGACGGCGGCAACCCGCCATCCATTGATCGGGATTTAGCCGCCGATCACCCCAGAAAATCGCGCAACAAGGCGACAAGGGGCACGTCGGCCGGCGGCATGGGCAGATCGGTCAATCGAACCGGCTGCACCCACTTCAACTCCTGCCCCTCGAGCGGGGTGAGCGTTCCCTTCCATACCCGGCAGACAAAAAGGGGCATCAGCAGGTGAAAGTCGTCGTAGGCGTGCGAGGCGAAGGCGAGCGGCGCCAGACAGCTTTCTGTAATATCGATCGCCAGCTCTTCCTTCAACTCGCGCACAAGGGCGGATTCCGGGGTTTCGCCGTTGTGGAGTTTGCCGCCGGGAAACTCCCACAGCCCGGCCATGGATTTTCCCTCCGGGCGTTTCGCCACAAGAACCCGTCCGTCAAAATCGATCAGGGCGACGGCGGAAACAAGGACGATGGGCAGCGGACGATCCGGTTTCGGAGCATCCGCCTGCCAGCAGCCGCTATCAGCTCCGGTAATCGGCATTGATATCGATGTAACGGTGAGTCAGGTCGCAGGTCCACACGGTCGAACGCCCCTTGCCAATACCAACATCGACCGAGATATCGATTTCCCGGCCCTTCATATGGGCGGCCACCGGTCCCTCGTCATAGCCCGGAACCACGGCACCCCTGCGCGCAACCTTCACGCCGCCGATGGCGATCGAGAGCTTGTCACGGTCCGCCTTCTCGCCCGCCTTGCCGACGGCCATCACGATCCGTCCCCAGTTGGCGTCCTGTCCGGCGATCGCCGTCTTGACCAGCGGCGAGTTTGCGATCGACAGGCCGATGCGACGCGCCGCCTTTTCCGACGCCGCGCCGGTCACGGTGATCGAAACCAGTTTCTCCGCGCCCTCGCCATCGCGAACGATCTGTTGCGCAAGATCGGCGCACAGTTCTTCCAGCGCCGCACGAAAAGCCCGCAGATGCGGATCGGATGCTTTTTTCACCACGGGATGTTTCGCTTCGCCCGTGGCGAAAAGCATGGCGCTGTCCGAGGTGGAGGTATCGCTGTCCACGGTCACCGCGTTGAACGAACGGTCGGCGGCGCGGGTCAGCGACGCCTGCAAGACGTCCGACGGAATCGCCGCATCGGTAAAGATGAAAGCCAGCATGGTCGCCATGTCCGGCGCGATCATCCCAGAGCCTTTGGCGATGCCATTGATGGTGACTTCGGTATCGCCGATTTTCGCGGTCCGGGTCGCCCCTTTCGGGAAAGTATCCGTGGTCATGATCGCCGCGGCGGCTTCCGTCCAGGCATCGGGCTTCAGCGCCTTCGCCAGTTTGGGCAGCGCCTTGGTCACCTTGGCATCGGGCAACACCTCACCGATAAGGCCGGTTGAAGCGATGTATACCTGATTCTGCGCGCATCCCATCAGTTTGGCCGCCGCCGCCACGGTGCGCTTTACCGCATCCGCACCGGCCTTGCCGGTAAAGGCGTTGGCGTTGCCCGAATTGACAACCAGCGTCTGGGCCTTGCCCGACGCCAGCGCCTTGCGGCACCAGTCGACGGGCGCAGACGGACAAAGCGAACGCGTGAATACGCCCGCCGCCGTCGTTCCCTTCGACAGTTCGGCGATCATCAGGTCGGTTCGCCCCGAATAGCGCACACCCGCCGCCCCGGCAGCCAACCGCACCCCCGCGATCGGCCGCATTTCGGGAAAGGCCTTGGGGGCAAGCGGTGATGTCGTCAGCTTCATGCCCATTTCCTGGTTCCTTTTGCAAACACCCTTCAGGCAGCTGCCTGAAGGCGCGTTACTTCTTCTCTTCCGGGACCTCGGTTCCATCCATACGGAAGCGCTTGATAGTTGCCTTCTCGCGCAGCGACTCGATCAGCTCTCCACCGATCTTGCGCGACACGTCCGCATGAATTTGCGGAGTCACTTCCTCGAACGAGGGTGGCTCCTTCGAACGGGCTTCCTCGACCTTGATGACATGCCAGCCGAACTGGGTTTCCACCGGCTCCTTGGTGTATTCGCCGGTCTTCAGCGCAAAAGCCGCTTTAGAAAACTCGGGAACCATGGATCCCTGGTCAAAAAAGCCCAGGTCGCCACCATTCGGACCCGACGGCCCCTTCGATTTGGTTTTCGCCAGTTCGGCGAAATCGCCCCCCTTGTCCAGAAGTGCGATGACCTCCATCGCCTGTTCCTTTGTTTCTGTCAGGATGTGACGGGCGCGGACTTCGCGGCCATCGCCCGCTTCCTTCAGAAACGCCTGATATCCGTCCTGCATGGTCTTGTCGGTGATCCGCTTCTCGATATACCGGGTCAGATAGACGCGTTGCAGGATCTGCTCCTCCACACGCGACATCTGGCGCTTGACCTCTTCATCGTCGGCGAGTCCCTCGCTGCGCGCCGCCTTGGCGGTCAGCTTGCGGTCGATCAGGCTGTTGAGCAGCAGGCCGTAAACCGCTTCGAGGGGAAGCTGCTGGTACTGTTGGGGCAACAAAAAGCGCGATTCTTCCACATCCTGCCGGAAAATCTTTTCGCCATTGACGATGGCGACGACGGTCTGACCGGCGGTATCCTCTGCGGCGGCGGCAAACGGCATTGCGGTCACGGCCATGATGGCGGTCGCGGCAAGCAGGCGGGAAAGCGTTTTTGGCATCGATTTCAGTCCTGTTCCGGTTGATTTGGCGGCAAGCGGAAAGGTCCGCCTCCTGCGTAGAGCGGGCAGGCTACGCCAAACCCCCTGCCCCGCCAAGCCCTACTTCTGACGTTCTGCGACGCCGAGCCGTTGACAGGACCCCTTCAGGCTTCTATCTCTTTCTCGCGCCAGGTGTGTCAAACCTTGCCACCCCGCGCAAGCTTCCATCCTCAACGAGGGGATTCCATGATTGGCGCCATCGCCCGGCGGCTGTTCGGTTCTGCGAACGATCGCTTTATCAAGACCCTGGACAAGCATGTTGTTGCCATCAATGCCCTTGAGCCTGAGCTCGAGGCGCTGAGCGACGAAGACCTGCGCGCACGAACCGATTGGTTCAGGCAAAGAATCGCCGACGGCGAGGATCTGGATGCGCTTCTGGTCGAGGCATTCGCCACCGTGCGCGAAGCATCCAAACGAACGCTCGGACAGCGCCATTTCGATGTGCAGCTGCTGGGCGGCATCGTCCTGCACAGGGGCATGATTTCCGAGATGAGAACCGGCGAAGGCAAGACCCTTGTCGCAACGCTGCCGGTTTACCTCAATGCACTCGCGGGGAAGGGCGTGCATGTGGTCACGGTGAACGACTATCTGGCGCGCCGCGACGCAGCCTGGATGGGGCAGATTTACGAATTCCTCGGGCTTACCGTGGACTGCATCGTCCATGAACTGGACGACGCCGAACGTCAGCGGGCCTATGGCGCCGACATCACGTACGGCACCAACAACGAATTCGGTTTCGATTACCTGCGCGACAACATGAAATTCCAGATCGACCAGATGGTCCAGCGCCCCTTTTTCTATGCCATCGTTGATGAGGTCGACTCGATTCTCATCGACGAAGCGCGTACGCCGCTGATCATCTCTGGACCGACCGAAGACAATTCGGAGCTGTACACGCAGATCAACAAGCTTATTCCCCTGCTCGCGGAAGACGACTACGAGAAGGACGAAAAGGCGCGCGCCGTAACCCTGACCGAAAAGGGCACCGAGCGGATCGAAGAGCTTGTCGCCGAGGCCGGAATGCTTCAGGGAGGCGGCCTGTACGACATCGCCAACATTTCCCTTGTCCATCACGTCAATCAGGCGTTGCGCGCGCACGTGCTGTTCGAGCGCGACACCGATTACATCGTGAAGGACGGTCGGGTCATCATCATCGATGAATTCACCGGCCGCATGATGGAGGGCCGCCGCTATTCGGACGGCCTGCATCAGGCGTTGGAAGCCAAGGAAGGCGCGCAGATCCAGAACGAGAACCAGACTCTCGCCTCGATCACATTCCAGAACTATTTCCGCCTCTACCCAAAACTGGCCGGCATGACTGGCACCGCGATGACCGAAGCGGGCGAATTTGGCGAAATCTACGGGCTTGAGGTCATCGACATCCCCACAAACCGGGACTGTGTGCGCAAGGACAACGACGACGAGGTCTATCGCACCACGGACGAGAAGCACGAAGCCATCATTGACCTGATCGAAGACTGCCGGAAACGCAAGCAACCCGTCCTTGTCGGCACCGTCAGCATCGAAAAGTCCGAACACCTTTCCGGGCTTCTCAAGAAACGCAAGATTCCCCATCAGGTGCTCAACGCCCGCTATCACGAGCAGGAAGCGCCCATCATCGCCCAGGCCGGTGTGCCCGGCGCGGTAACCATCGCCACGAACATGGCGGGCCGCGGCACCGATATCCAGTTGGGCGGCAACCTCGAAATGCGGCTTTCACAGGAAGTTGCGACCATCTCCGACGCGGGGAAGCGCGCTGCGGTGGAAGAAAAGCTGCGCGCCGAAGTGGACGAAAACAGGAAAATCGTGCACGAAGCGGGCGGGCTCTACATCATCGGCACCGAACGCCACGAAAGCCGCCGCATCGACAACCAGTTGCGCGGCCGCGCAGGTCGTCAGGGCGACCCCGGCGCATCCAAGTTCTTCCTGTCCCTCGAAGACGACCTGATGCGTATTTTCGGTTCCGAGCGCATGGACGGCATGCTTCAGAAGCTGGGCCTGGAAGAAGGCGAGGCGATCGTTCACCCATGGGTCAACAAGGCGCTGGAGAAAGCGCAGCAAAAGGTCGAGGCGCGCAACTTCGAAGTGCGCAAAAACCTGCTCAAGTTCGATGACGTCATGAACGACCAGCGCAAGGTCGTTTACGAACAGCGCAAGGAACTGATGGTGGCCGAAGAGGTCGCCGAGTCCATCGCCGACATGCGCGAGGAAGTGATCGAGGATCTTGTCGCGCGCTGCATCCCCGAGAAGGCGTACGCAGAACAGTGGAACACGAAGACCCTTCACGAAGAATCCCTACGGCTGTTCGGTCTCGACTTGCCGGTTGAAGACTGGGCAAAGGAAGAAGGCATAGCCAACGCCGAAATCCTTGAACGCGTCTCCAGGGCGGTCAACACCAAGATGGCGGAGAAAGCGGCCCGTTTCGGGCGAGACGTCATGCGTGACCTGGAAAAGGGCCTGCTGCTGCAGCTTCTCGACCAGATCTGGAAAGAACACCTGCTGGCGCTCGATCACCTGCGTCAGGGGATTGGCCTCAGGGCCTATGGACAGCGCGATCCGCTCAACGAATACAAGCGCGAATCCTTCAACCTGTTCGAACACATGCTGGCGCAGCTACGCGAAAGGGTCATCTCGATCCTTGCACAGGTGGAACTGCAATACGAAGAGGCCCCCCAGGACCTCTTCCGGCAGCCCGAGCGGGAAATGCACGAAACCCGAGACGATCCCGCCCTGGCGATGGGCGGCGATCATGCGGAACCCAACGGTCCGCCACCCGGCACGGTCACATCGCGTCAGGCGTCTGCGGCGGCCGATCCGAACGACCCCTCGACATGGGGCCGCGTTTCGCGCAACGCCGCCTGTCCGTGCGGGTCGGGAAAGAAATTCAAGCATTGCCACGGCAAGGTCTGAACCGGCCAGCAGGTGTAAAACAGAAAAAGGCGGCCGAGACGGCCGCCTTTTTCATGTTCTTGGGTTCATAACGCCCTATTCCAGCCCGTGGCGTCCCATTTCAAGGAATTTTTCGCGTCGTTTGGCGCGCAGGACGCCGCCTTCCATCTTCACCAGACCGTCAAGCGATGCCTCGACAGCATCGCCAACAGCCTTGATCGTCGTCCCACGACTGCGCTGCGCGCCGCCCAGCGGTTCTGGAACGATGCGGTCGATGACGGCCAGTTCCAGAAGATCCTGCGCGGTCAGCTTCAAGGCCTCGGCGGCCTCCTTGGCCTGGTCGCCGCTACGCCACAGGATGGACGCGCAGCCTTCGGGCGAGATCACGGAATAAATGGCGTGTTCCAGCATCATGACGGTATTACCGGTCGCCAACGCAATGGCGCCGCCCGACCCACCCTCGCCGATGACGATGCTGACCAGCGGCACACGGATACCCAGGCAGACGTCGATGCTGCGCGCGATGGCTTCGGCCTGGCCGCGCTCTTCTGCATCAATACCGGGATAGGCGCCGGGTGTATCGACAAGTGTGATCACCGGCAGGCCGAACTGATCTGCCATGCGCATCAGGCGCTGCGCCTTGCGGTAGCCCTCAGGGCGCGCCATGCCGAAATTATGGCGAACGCGCGCCTCCGTTCCTGACCCCTTTTCGTTACCGATGACGACGACGGAACGCCCACGAAAACGGCCGAGCCCACCAACGATGGCGTTGTCCTCGGCAAACAGACGATCGCCAGCCAGCGGTGTGAAATCCTCGATCAGGCCTTCGATGTAGTCGCACGCATGGGGACGGTCCGGATGGCGGGCCACCTGGGCCTTCTGCCAGGGCGTCAGCTTCGAATAGGTCTGCCGCAGCAGCTTGTCCAGCTTTCCCTGCAATTTGGAAACTTCTTCGGCGATGTTGAGGTCGCCGTCGCTGGAAAGGTGGCGAAGCTCGGCGATCTTGCCTTCGAGTTCCGCTATCGGTTTTTCGAAATCGAGAAAATTGTGCATGGCTCGTTTTGCTCAGCCCTGAATAACGCCGTTGACGGTATTTCCGGTCTTATAACCCATCGCACCCACATCATACCAGCCCATGCATCATTGGTCGCGTTTTCGTGTCCGCGCCAACGGATGGGCCGATTGCACAAGCGACCGCAGGCGTTCGTCGAGCACATGGGTATAGATCTGTGTGGTCGCGATATCCGCATGGCCAAGCATCTGTTGCACGCTGCGCAGATCGGCGCCATGCGCCAGAAGATGGCTGGCGAAGGAATGACGCAGAACGTGGGGGGAAACCCTGCCCGGATCGATGCCGGCCTCTGCGGCCAGCGTCTTGAGCTGCGCGGCAAAGGCGGAACGGCTGAGCCGTCCGTCACGCGACCTTGAAGGAAAAAGCCACCGTTCGCGGCGCATTGCCGCCTTCCTGTCGCCAAGGAAATGTTCGCGGACAGCGGCGTAGGAAGCAAGCGCGGCGCGGGCAGGGTCGCTCAACGGCACCATGCGCTCCTTCCCCCCCTTGCCGCGAATAATCAGCACATCGCCATTGCGGCTGAAAGCCGATGCCGGCAGGCCCAGAAGTTCAGACACCCGCATCCCGGTCGCATACAACAGTTCCAGCAAGGTTATCAGGCGCACCCCTTCCGCCCCTTCCCTCCGACGGGCGGCCTCAAGCAATTGGGCGACCTCCGCCTCACTCAGGTATTTGGGCAGGGGGCGACCGAGGCGCGGGCCGTCCAATGCGCCGGTCGGATCATCCCTTCGCACCCCTTCGGCATAGAGGAAACGGAAAAACTGGCGCAAGGCGGAAAGCCGACGCGCCGCTGTTCGCGGGGCCATTCCAGCCTTGGACAATGCGGCCAGATACTTTCGGACGTCATCCTCAACCGCCGCTTCCGGGCGGCCACCGCGACGCGTGACGAAACCCGAAAAGTCCTCCAGATCCCGGCGATACGATTCGATGGTATTGGCCGCTGCGCCGCGTTCGGCAAGCATCATTTCCAGAAAGGATTCGATATGGCGACAGGAGGAAGCGCCTTTCCTTTCGGTGGAGCGCCCCCTTCTTCCGGTCATAACCCGGCGGCGACGGCAGCCTCAAGCGCGAGGCGCCGCGACTCCTCCACCAGGCCGATCCGCTGCAACGAATCGAGAACCTGCTCGACGAACGCGGGGTCGGCCTGCACCAGCCCGCCTTCCCCGAGGCCGCTTAGCGTAAGAAGAACCGTTTCGCCGACCCTTTCCGCACCCCCGGCACGGGCCAGCGCCTTCTTCATGGCGACCGGCGTTGGATTATGCGCCTGAACATCGGCGAAGACGGAAAGATCGCGCCATAATGAATCGGCGATCGGGTCGCCAAACGCTTCGATAAGGACGAACAGTCGGGTCGCCCGACGAACCGCTTCGGAAGCCATGCTGCCCGAACGCGCGGCGGATTCACCGCCACTTGATTGAGGCGCAGCGGCGGCGGCGAGGGCGTCACGCTTTTGCAGGGCCCACCAGTCCTCGGCCCGCTTGTCGTTCCACTCGGGGACGGCATGGGCCGACATCATGCGGGCAAGCGGCAGAATGCGCGTCAATGCCTCGGCGGCCTCTTCATTGAAGGACGCCCCGCGACGAAGCGCATTGACCCAGTTCCCCGCAGCGGGACGGTCATCCGCTACCAGCAGGGCGCGCGCCGCTTCACCGGCGAACCAGATCAATTCGTTCGTGGGCTCGATCCGCCGGATGATATCGGCGAAGGCGCGTGCGACGGGAACATAACGGTCCGACGCACGGGCCATGGAAAGCGCCCTGCTGACAACCTCCGCCAGCGCGGTGGGAACCGTCTGGGCCATCGCTGTCCTGTACAGAAGCGCGCGGCCAATCGCACCGCGGCTTTCGGCCGCCACGGTCAGTGGAGAGGCCAGTTCCTCATCGGTAAACGCCACACTCGCATAGATCTGGCGCAGCGTATCGGTGGGCAGCGCGCCAACGGCCTCGGCCTTTTCGGCGGCCTCGATTCTGACCGCCGGCACCAGCGCAGGACTGACTGCAATGGAGCGGAGGACCCCCGGATCATCCGACCAGGTGGCATCCGTTGGCAGCGTAACCTTCGCCGTCCGCGCCATCGCCAGGTGAAGGGGTTCAGGCGCGCTCAAACTTTCGATGACGACCTCGCCGTGCCCGCTCAAGGCATCAACAAGAACGAAGAACACCGGGTCATTGATCCCCTGTTCGCGCAAAAGGCCAGCGCCGAGAGACGCCATTGCGGAATTGCCCTGCAGAACCTGGCAGAAAATGTTGGCTTTCTGCCAGTAGGGTGAAGGATCCTCACCGATCCGGCTTTCGACCAGACCGCACGCACGGGAAAAGTCATTGGCCAGGAACATTGTATCCACTTCTATGCGCAACAGCGCCGGATCCTGCGACCGGGCCGGACTGGCCCGCAGCAGCGCAGAGACCGAAGCCACATCACCCATAGCCGCAAGCCGTTCGATCCTGATCGCCAGAAGCGACCCCTTCGGGCCACCCGCCCCGGCCGGAACGGCCGCCGAAGAAAGAAGCAGGCGGCGCATCAGGTCGCGTTGGGCAGGCGACGTCACCTTCGCCGGAAGGTGGCTCAGATGCGCTTCGACGATCGCGCGATCCAGTCCACGCCACATATCCGCCCCGAAACCGCCCAGTCCGGCATCCAGGGTGCCGACGGAATCCGGATCGATCGTTTCCAGCTTGTCGACCTGAACGTCATCGGGCCTGTCCATCGGTCGAACGGGCGTTGCCGTCACGGGGGCATTCCGTGTTTCGCCAGCGGATGGCTGCGCACCCTCGATGGGGGGGGCAAGCTGTTGCGGCGGCGCAAGCCGAAGCGGCCTGCCGTCAGCCTGCGCAATCGCCTTGCTGGCGGGAACCGCGAAAAAGGCAGCCGCCAGCACCGTCGTCAGGACAAGGCCCCGCAACGACATTGCTGGCCTAACGGGGGAATCGATCATCGGGGAGAACCTTCTCGACCGGAGCCACAGGAGCGGGAATATCCCAGGTGGAAAGAAACACCGCCCCGCCGACAAGAATTGCACCGGTGAGCAGGAGAATCAGGGTAGATATTCTTTTCATGGACAATCACGTTTCCAGAATTTATGGCGTTGACGGGGAATGGCCCGTTTTGGCTTCACCCGCCGTACCGGGCGGACAGCCCCACATTGAATGTGTTAAGTTCAGACTATGGCAATTCTTCGGCAGTCTATCGGCTCGGGTGGCCGCTTTCAACGACCGTAGGGGATTCTCGGCGGAAACCGGCAACGATCATGAACAAAGGTGATTTCAGTACGTTATCAAACCGATCTGTGGTGCTTGTCGGCCTGATGGGTTCGGGGAAGAGCAGTGTCGGGCGACGGCTTGCCAAGGCCGTGGACATTCCCTTCGTCGATGCCGACTCGGAGATCGAGCGGGCGGCCGGTTGCACCATCGAGGAAATCTTCGCCCGCTTTGGCGAAAGCGCTTTCCGCGATGGCGAACGCCGCGTCATGGAACGGCTCCTTGCGGGCTCGCCGCAGGTCATCGCCACAGGCGGCGGCGCCTTCGTTAACGAGGAAACCCGCAACAGAATAAAGGAAGCCGCCGTTTCCGTCTGGTTGCGCGCCGATCTCGATGTTCTGGTCACGCGCACGGCAGGAAAAGGCGGGCGCCCCCTGTTGAAGAACGGCAACCCACGGGATACCTTGAAGGACCTGATGGACCGTCGCCATCCGGTCTACGCCGAAGCCGACATTATCGTGGACACAATGGACGAAACGCCGGATTCAACGACGGAAAAGGTCATCAAGGCCCTTCTGGAATTTCTGGGCGAAGAACGAGGGCAGGCCGAACGGCCGGCAAGAACCGAATGAACGAACAAACCAGACACGAAACCCTGCGCGTCGGCCTTGGCGATCGCAGCTACGACATTGTCGCCGGCGAGGGAATTCTGGACCGCGCTGGCGATCTGATCGCTCCCCTTCTGCCCCAGCCGCGCGCAATCGTGGTGACCGACGACATCGTCGGGCCGCTTTACCTTGACCGGCTATCTGCGGCGCTGGAAAGAAGCGGTATCGCCAGTGACGCAGTGACCCTGCCTTCGGGCGAGGCAACGAAGGACTTCAGCCACCTCGAAAAACTGATTGACGACCTGCTGGCCGCCCGGATCGAACGTGGCACAACCGTCATCGCACTGGGCGGCGGCGTAATCGGCGACATCACCGGATTCGCCGCAAGTATCGTCCTGCGCGGCATACCCTTCGTGCAGATCCCCACGACACTGCTGTCCCAGGTCGACAGCTCCGTCGGCGGAAAGACCGGCGTCAACACAGCACGCGGGAAAAACCTGGTCGGAACCTTCTATCAACCCCGGATGGTCCTTGCCGACATGGCGACACTGGACACCCTGCCACGACGTCAGGTTCTCGCCGGATATGCCGAGGTCGCAAAATACGGCCTGATTTCCGACCCGGCATTCTTCGCGTGGCTTGAGAAAAACGGCGCGGCCGTCTGCAACGGGAACCGTGAGGCGCAAAGCCATGCCGTCCTGACCAGTTGCGCGACCAAGGCGACCATTGTCGCCGAGGACGAACGGGAAAACGGCCGACGCGCCCTGCTTAACCTCGGACATACCTTTGGTCATGCGCTGGAAGCCCAGACCGGGTTCGGCGACACCCTCCTGCACGGCGAGGCCGTCGCCATCGGCATGGTCATGGCCTTCAACCTCTCCGTCCGTTTGGGCCTGTGCCCGGAAAAGGACGCGCAGCGGGCAAAGGCCCACCTTGAAGCCATCGGGCTGCCGGTTGGACTTGATCGCCTTGATACGGCCGGCTGGACGGCGGATGCGCTATACGGGCATATGACCCTCGACAAGAAGGTGGCCGATGGACGCATAACCTTTGTCCTCACCAAAGGTGTCGGGAAATCCTTCATGACCCAGGACGCCCCCAGGGACACGGTCCTCGCCGTTCTCGGGGAAGCCCTAAAACAGGCATAATCAATCCATGACACTGATACTCGGAGCCATCGGCATTCTTCTGGTCCTTTCGGCCTTCTTTTCAGGATCGGAAACGGCATTGACAGCGGCGTCGCGGCCGCTGATGCATCAACTGGCGCGAAAGGGAAATCATCGGGCGAAACTGGTCAACCGCCTGCATGAGCGCAAGGAAAACCTGATCGGGGCAATCCTTCTGGGGAACAACCTGGTCAACATCATGGCCTCCGCCCTCGCCACGAGTGTTTTCATCGCGGTGTTCGGCGAAACCGGCGTCGTCTATGCGACGATCGCGATGACCCTGCTGGTTCTGATCTTCTCGGAGGTTCTGCCCAAAACCTACGCCTTCGAAAATGCCGACCGCATGGCGCTGGCCATTGCCCCGCTGATACGCATCGTCGTTCTGCTCCTCTCACCGATCACCCGCGCCGTTCAGGTGATCGTCAGCATCACCCTGCATTTCCTGGGCGTGGACGTCCGCAGCCGCGAGGCGCTGGCGACAACCGCCGAAGAGTTGCGCGGGGCAATCGCGCTGCATGAGGGCGACACAGGGGTGGTCCGGCACGAACGGGCCATGCTGCACAGTGTTCTCGACCTCGCCGAGGTGCAGGTTTCAGAGATCATGACGCACCGCAATTCGCTGGTGACGATCGACGTGAGCCAGCCGCCGGAAACCATCGTCGATCAGGTTCTGGACAGCCCCTATACGCGCATACCCGTCTGGCGCGATGAGCCCGACAACGTCATCGGCGTCCTGCATGCAAAGGCCCTGCTTCGCGCCGTGCGCGCATGTGGCAGCAACCTTGACGGCCTGAACGTCGTGGCCTTGGCGGCAAAACCGTGGTTCATCCCCGAAACCACCAACCTTCTCGATCAGTTGCAGGCGTTCCGCGAACGCCGCGAGCATTTCGCCCTTGTCGTCGATGAATACGGCGCTCTTATGGGCATCGTCACCCTTGAGGACATCCTTGAGGAAATCGTCGGCGAAATCGCCGACGAACACGACGTGATGGTCACTGGCGTACACCCGGAAGCGGACGGAAGCTATGTCGTGGACGGAACAGTGACCATCCGGGATCTCAACCGGGAATTCGAATGGAACCTGCCGGATGAAGAAGCCGCAACCATCGCCGGTCTGATTCTGCATGAGGCCCGGCACATCCCCAATACCGGACAGACGTTCATGTTCCACGGCTTCCGCTTCCACATCCTGCGCAGGCAGCGCAACCAGATTACGGCGCTGCGCGTCATGCCGCCGGAATCGAAGCGCATTGTCTTGCAATCTGACGATGGCGTCGAAACGACCAGCTGACATAAGAATCGGCACGGCCTTGAAAGAAGGCCTGACAACACCCCATATCCTTGAAAGAGCGGGCGCAAGCGACCAGCGCCCATCGGATTGAAGCAAAAAGGGGGTATGCGCCAATATGCCGAGAAAGATCATTCCCGACCTCGTGAACAACCAGACCATCCACGAGCTTCCCGAAAACGCAACGGCGCGCGAAGCCGCAAAGTTGATGATGGGCAACCACATTGGCGCCGTCTTCATCACCAATGACGGCATCCTTTCGGGCATCGTGACCGAACGAGACCTGACCTGGCGTGTGATCGCCGCGGGCCTGAACCCGGACGAAACCCGTCTCGGCGATGTCATGACCCGCAATCCCGACGTTCTCGACCCCGATGACCGGCCCTTCGATGCGCTGGAACTGATGCGGGTGCGCAATTACAGGCACCTGCCCGTGGTCCGGGACGGACGCGTGGTCGGCATGGTTTCCGCCCGTGACCTTTACGCGGACCGGGAAAATTGCCTGGAACAGGATGTTCGCGAACGCGAAGCCTTCATTTTCGGCGAAAACTACGGCACCGGCTGACCCGCGCGGCAAGCTTCCATCACGATACCTTGCGTTACGGGTTGACGGTCAGGGGCCGCAGCCTTTTAATCGCGGCCAGCGAGCCTTTCCCCATATGGCGTCCCTGTGTTGCCCAATTCCTGATCATGAGGAACCCCATGCCCCTTTCCGAACCGACCGCACGCAAGCACCAGCACACCCGGAATATCGAGTTCAAGGGGTATGAACGGGAAGACGGTCTTTGGGATATCGAGGGACGGATCACCGACACCAAGACCTACAGCTTCGACAACCAGGACCGCGGCACCATCCATGCTGGGGAACCCATCCATGATATGTGGGTGCGGGTCACGGTGGATGACGAGCTTGTGGTGCGTTCCGTGGAGACCGCCATGGAAGCCGGCCCCTATAACCTGTGCAGTGATATCGCCCCGGCATTCAGGGCGCTTGAAGGCCTTAAGATAGGCCCGGGTTGGTTCAGGAAGGTCAAGGAAGCGGTTGGCGGGGTGAAGGGCTGCACCCATGTGGTGGAAATGCTCGGCCCACTCGCGACGGCGACCTTGCAGACGCTTTATCCGGCTTTGAGCCGAAAACTTGAAAAAACGCCCCCGGAAAAGCGCGGGAAACCCTTCCAACTGGACGGATGCCATGCGCTGGCTTCCGACAGCCTCATCGTCAAGGACCGCTGGCCGGAACATTACCGGGGAAAATAGGCGCGTGTTCCTGCTGGTATTCCGGCTTGGGGGCGGAAACGAGCGGGGGTCAATCCAGCCGCGAGTAGGGTGCCTGCAAGCCGCCGGTGCCCCTGCGATTGCGGACGACGATCGACGGGCGCACCCTTCTCTTCGTCACCATCATGCTGGCCAGGTATGAAGCAAGAAAGCTTCGGATTGCCGAGGTAAGACCTGCATCGTCGCGATCACTGTCGATCATCGAAAACAGATCCTTCATTTCCATGCCTTCTTTCTCGCAGACAAGCTCAAGCGAATTCCACATCGCCGGTTCCAGGCGAAGACTGGTGCGGCGACCGTTGACGGTCACGTTTCTCGGTTCAAGTGAACTTCCCATGGTCATCCTGTTTCCTTCTGTCCCGTTTCTCGCGTTTTAAGGCCCACGAATCGAAGACATCCTCACGCAGGAGAGTACCGGGGAATGGAAACAGTATCTATTATACGAAGGTATCGGTGCGGCGAATGCCTATTCGCCCGGCGCCTTGGTGCTGAGCGCAAGCGCGTGAATACGCCCCTCCATTTCCTCGGCGAGCGCCGCATAAACCATCCGCTGGCGTTCCACGCGGCTCTTTCCTGTGAATGCCTCGGAGACGACCTCCACATGGAAATGACTTTCGCCTTCCGGGTGAGCCCCTGCATGCCCGACATGACGGCCGGATTCGTCCGTTATTTCAAGGCGCTGCGGCGCCAGTTCCCGCGTCAGTTTTTCGCGGATGCGATCTGCGACCATCATGTTCCGTATTCCCGCCTGATTTGTGTTGCGTTGGCATAAAGGGTGGTAACCTGATGGGGAAACGTCAACCCGTTCCCCTGTTATTTTTTACGGGACGGCCGGGCCACCCTCAACGACCCTTATTTCAAAGG
>JAPHTL010000216.1 GCA_026193355.1 Rhodospirillales bacterium | reverse complement strand
CGTGTGCACCCACTTGCCGAACAGCAGGACCACGCCCTGCTCATCGGGCTGGACGCGATAAAAACCGCTGGCCATCCATACGCCGATCGCCAGCAGGATCACGACGACAATGCTTTTCGATGTTCCCGCGCCACCCGGCATGAACCGTTTGAGGCTTTCCTGCCCGCGACGCATCATCTCCTCGATATCCGGCTGCTGCGGACCTGTGGGACCAGATCCGCCGCCCCAGGGACCCTGGCCGCCACCGCCGCCGCCCCAGGGGCCACCGCCGCCCCCCTGTGAATTCCAAGCCATAAGGATGCTTTCCTCTTACAATTTCATGGTGGTCAATACGGCCACATTGGTGTTTTCTTCGCATCGACCGGTTGCATAAGGCAGTCCGTGCCTTATATGACAGCTTACCCCGGCGCGCAATGAACGCCCGGGTCTTAAAGACCATACGTTAACAAGCCTATACCCATATCGTCTAATTTCCGGAGAATTCAAGGATGACGGCCGTCACCCACGAACAAGTGATCGAAGCGCTGAAAAGCGTCATGGACCCAGACAAGAAGCAGGACATCATCAGCCTAGACATGGTGAAGGGTCTGCAAATCAAGGACGGCCACGTTGCCTTCGCCATTGAGGTTGAAGCCTCGCGCGGCGCGCAACTGGAACCCCTTCGCAAGGAAGCCGAGCAGGCCATTCACGGCCTTCCCGGCGTTTTGACCGCGACGGTGGTTCTGACGGCCGACCGTGACGGAGGCGCCCAGCAGGGGCAGGGGCACGACCATGGTCATGGCCATGGTGGCGCGCAGGATGGCAAGATCATGCTGCCCGCGGTTCGCTCCATTGTTGCTGTCGCTTCGGGCAAGGGCGGCGTCGGCAAATCGACGACCAGCGTCAACCTCTCCCTGGCCCTTGCGGCAAAGGGGCTGAAGGTCGGCCTGCTCGACGCCGACATCTACGGCCCGTCCATGCCCCGGATGCTGGGCATTTCCGGGCAGCCGACCTCGAAGGACGGCCGCACCATGGAACCGATGGAAAACCACGGGATCAAGTGCATGTCCATCGGCTTCCTCGTCGAGGAAGACACCCCGATGATCTGGCGCGGGCCGATGGTCATGGGCGCGCTGGAACAGATGATGCGCGACGTCAACTGGGGCGAACTGGATGTTCTGGTCGTCGACATGCCGCCGGGTACCGGCGACGCGCAGTTGACCATGGCGCAAAGCGTTCCGCTGACCGGCGCGGTGATCGTTTCAACCCCGCAGGACATCGCGTTGCTTGATGCGCGCAAGGGCCTCAACATGTTCCGCAAGGTGGATGTGCCGGTTCTGGGCATCATCGAAAACATGAGCTACTTCGTCTGCCCGAGCTGCGGCGAGCGGACCGAGATCTTCAGCCACGGCGGCGCGCGCAAGACGGCGGCCGAACTGGGATCGGAGTTCCTCGGCGAAATTCCGCTGGACATGGAAATTCGCGTCACCGCGGACAGCGGCGACCCCATCGTCGCATCCAACCCCGAAAGCCCCCACGCGGCGGCCTATCGGGATATCGCCGACAAGATCTGGTCGAAGGTCGATGCCCTTACCGGCGCAGGCGCGCCCAAGGGTCCGCGGATCGTCGTGCAGTAACGCGAAAAGCATAAACACGGAAAAGGCGGGACCAAGTCCCGCCTTTTTTTCGCCTATGCCGCAAATTCAGGCCGCCCTTTCCAGAACGACCACGCTGTAGGCGGGGATATCGCCTTCCGCCGGGACATTCTCGCGGGAAACCTCAACCCATTCCAGCCGGTCGAAATCGGGGAAGCGGGTATCCCCTTTGACGTGTTGGTGCACCTCTGTGACGTACAGACGGTCTGCGCGTGGCAATGCCTGCTCGTAGATTTGAGCGCCACCAATGATCATGGCCTCTTCATTGGCGGGATCTTCCATAGCGTCGTGGGCAAGGGAAAGGGCGCCGTCCAGATCATGGGCGACGACGACGCCTTCACTTGTAAAGCCACGATCGCGCGTGACCACAATGTTCGTGCGGCCCGGCAAGGGCTTTCCGATGGAAGCAAAAGTCTTGCGCCCCATGACCATCGGCTTGCCCATGGTCATCGCCTTGAAGAATTTGAGGTCGCCGGGGATGCGCCACGGTAGGCCACCGTCTCGACCGATGACGCCATTTTCCGACATGGCGACGATCAGTGAAATCCTCATGACGTGTCCTCCTTCAAAGGCGCGACTCCCCCGGACGCCCTATACGGCGACGGGCGCGGAAATGTGCGGATGCGCCTGATAGCCTTCCAGCGTGAAATCCTCGTAGACGAACCCGAACAGGTCCTTCACATCAGGATTGATGCGCATGGTCGGCAGGGGAAACGAATCGCGGGACAGCTGCAACTCCGCCTGTTCCAGATGATTCAGGTAAAGGTGCGCATCGCCGAAGGTATGGATGAAATCGCCCGCCTTCAGACCCGTGACCTGCGCAATCATCATGGTCAGAAGCGCATAGGACGCGATGTTGAACGGTACGCCCAGAAAAATATCCGCGCTGCGTTGATAAAGCTGGCAGCTGAGCCGCCCTTGCGCGACGTAAAACTGGAAAAGGCAATGACACGGCGGCAGGGCCATACGGTCCACATCGGCGACGTTCCACGCCGAAACGATCAGGCGGCGGCTGTCGGGCGTGCTCCGTATTTGCGAAAGAAGCTGGGAAATCTGATCGATATGGCGGCCGTCCGGCGTCGGCCAGGAGCGCCACTGATGACCGTATACCGGGCCAAGCTCGCCTTTTTCGTCCGCCCATTCGTCCCAGATGCTGACCCCGTTCTCGTTGAGGTAGAGGACATTGGTGTCACCCCTCAGAAACCAGAGCAGTTCATGGATGATGGAGCGCAGGTGAAGCTTCTTGGTCGTGACACAGGGAAAGCCTTCGGAAAGGTCGAAACGCATCTGATAGCCGAACACGCTTAGCGTGCCGGTGCCTGTACGATCCTCCTTGCGCGCACCCGTTTCCAGAACGTGCCGCATAAGGTCATGGTATTGTTTCATCGAACCCCCGCCGAATCTGATGACGCCCACCGCGCATCATCCGCACTTTACCCCGTGGACGTCGCGCGTCAAAGGGGACGCCCCCTCTTTCCAACAGGCCCCGTTCGCATTATATATAGGGCGTCGGTTCGCCGACTATGGTGATAAACGCTGTACGTACTAGACGTTACGGACCCGGGGGCAGTGCCCGGCGCCTCCACCAAATTCCGCACATCCTTTCGGGGCGGAAAGATTAGGGGGGCGAAACAGGATCGACGTGCGTTGAATGGTGCAGTTTTTGCTCGGCATGGTACCACCGTTATCGGGCCATCCTAGAAGTGCCAACGACAACCGTATGGCTCTCGCTGCCTAATTAGTTAGGCAAGCGCGGTCCGGGGGGCACCGGGCAACAGAAGCCCCCCACTACATCTACGGCCCACCCCGGGGGAATCGAAATCGCATGACCGAAGACCCGTTTCGTTACGACAAGTGGATCGAAGCCGCCTTGCGCGGCGTCGTGCGGAGGGCCCTGGAAGAAGCGGCCACCGAGGGTCTGTGGGGCAACCATCATTTCTACATAACCTATGACACCACCCGCCCCGGCGTCGAATTGCCCGAGCCGCTGCGCAGCCAGTATCCCGCGGAAATGACCATCGTCATCCAGAACGAATTCTGGGGCCTGAATATCAACGAGGAAGACTTCGAGGTCACGCTGAGCTTCAGCGATGTGCGAACGCCGCTCCGCATTCCTTTCGACGCCATCACCGCCTTCGCCGATCCGGCCGTAAAATTCGGCCTTCAGCTCAAGATCGAGGCGGGCGCGACGGATGACGCACACCCCGAGGAAGAAGAAGCCCAGGCACTGGATTTCCCGGTCGCGAGCGCGCAGGAACAGGGTAACGCGGGCAACAACGATATCCGGGCGGAAGAAGACAGCGACGGGGAAAAAACCGGGGAGGTTATTGCCCTCGACGCCTTCAGAAAGAAATAGCGGCCCGTCCGGGGCCTTTTCCCCAACCCCGATCATTTATCCCTCCTCACGACAACAATGGATCAGGCGATGACCAGCTTCGCGCATCATGAAATGTTTCCGTTGGGCGAAGACAAGACGCCCTATCGTCTACTGACAACCGATTTTGTCAGCGAGGTCGATTTCGACGGCAAAACGGTTCTGAAGATCGATCCCCGGGCGCTGACCCTGCTGGCGGCCCAGGCGATGCACGATACGTCGCACCTTCTGCGCCCCGGCCATCTGGCGCAGTTGCGGGCGATCCTCGACGACCCCGAGGCGTCGGACAACGACCGCTTCGTCGCCCTTGACCTTTTGAAAAATGCCAACATTTCGGCAGGCGGCATCCTGCCCATGTGTCAGGACACCGGAACCGCCATCATCGTGGGGAAAAGGGGCCAGAACGTCTGGGTCGATGGAAACGACGAGGCGGCGCTGGCCGAAGGCGTACAGAAGACCTATGCCGAGGACAACCTCCGCTATTCACAGGTTGCGCCGTTCGACATGTTCACGGAGAAGAACACGGGAACGAACCTGCCCGCGCAGATCGACCTCTATGCGACGCCGGGAAACGCCTACAAGTTCCTGTTCATGGCGAAGGGCGGCGGGTCGGCCAACAAGACCTTTCTTTACCAGCAAACAAAGGCCCTGCTGAATCCCGAAGGCCTTATGAAGTTCCTCGACGAAAAGATACGCACACTGGGCACGGCGGCCTGCCCGCCCTATCACCTTTCGATCGTCATCGGCGGAACCTCGGCGGAAACGACGCTCAAGACGGTCAAGATGGCCTCGGCCCATTACCTCGACACCCTGCCGACGAGGGGCAACGAACACGGTCAGGCCTTCCGCGACACCGAATGGGAAGCGAAGATTCTGGAAATGACGCAGAAAATGGGCATCGGCGCCCAGTTCGGCGGCAAATATTTCTGCCACGATGTCCGTGTAATCCGGTTGCCGCGCCATGGCGCATCGTGCCCGGTGGGCATCGGCGTTTCGTGCTCGGCCGATCGTCAGGTTCTGGGCAAGATCACGGCAAAGGGCGTTTTCCTTGAACAGCTTGAGGTCAATCCGGCGAAATACCTGCCGGACGTAACCACGGAAACCCTGAAGACGGAGGTCGTGAAGATCGACCTGAACCGCCCGATGAAGGAGATTCTGGCCGAGCTTTCCAAACATCCGGTCAAGACGCGCCTGAGCCTTTCCGGGCCGTTGATCGTGGCCCGCGACATCGCGCATGCCAAACTGAAGGAGCGGCTCGACGCGGGCGAGGGCCTGCCCGGCTATTTCAAGGATCACGCGGTTTACTATGCGGGGCCGGCGAAGACCCCGCAGGGATACGCATCCGGCTCGTTCGGGCCAACGACGGCAGGCCGGATGGACGCCTATGTCGCCCAGTTCCAGGCGGCGGGCGGAAGCATGATCATGCTGGCCAAGGGCAACCGGTCCCAACAGGTCACCGACGCATGCAAGGCGCACGGCGGGTTTTATCTGGGATCGATCGGCGGACCGGCGGCGCGTCTGGCGCAGGACTGCATCCGCAAGGTCGAGGTTGTCGAATACGAGGAACTGGGGATGGAAGCGATCTGGCGCATCGAGGTCGAGGACTTTCCCGCCTTCATCGTCGTCGACGATAAGGGCAACGATTTCTTCGCCGAGTTCCAGTCCCCCATGCCAGTTCATGACGGGAACGGTAGCGAGCCAAAAAAATGAGCGGCGGAAGCGATTACCTTTTTGACGGCCCTGATAAAGGACCGCTGTTCATTTTCGCCCACGGGGCCGGCGGCCCAATGGACAGCCCGTTCATGGAAACCTTTGCCCAGGGGCTGGGCAATAAGGGCATCCGCGTGGCGCGCTTCGAATTTCCCTATATGGCCAAACGGCGCTCGACAGGCAAGAAGAGGCCTCCCGACCGCGCCCCCGTTCTGCAATCGACCTGGCGCACGGTCATCACCGGCCTGGGTGGTCCCGAATGCCTGGTGATCGGTGGCAAGTCGATGGGCGGGCGGATCGCCAGCATGGTGGCGGCGGAATTGCAGGCCGAAGGAACGCCAGTGCGGGGACTGGCTTGTCTGGGCTACCCCTTCCATGCGGCAGGGCGTTCCGACATGGTCCGCATAGATCATTTCGCAGGTTTCGAAACCCCTGCCCTGATTTTGCAGGGCGCGCGCGATTCAATGGGCTGGTATGACGAGGTTTCCCAATACCCCCTGCCGCCTTCCGTTGGCTTTCACTGGCTCGACGATGGTGACCACGATTTAAAGCCGCGCGTGCTTTCCGGCCGGACCATGCGGCAGAACCACGACGAAGCCATCGACGCCCTTGCCGCCTTCATTTTGGGCCTTGGGTGAAGGACACCGTTTCATGCGCTTCGCCATCAGCAGTCAGAACTTCATGACCATCACCAGACACGCCGGAAAAACCCGGCGCTGGATCATCTTCGAGGCAAATGACGGTGCTGCGCCGGTCGAGGTGGAGCGCCTGCAACTGCCCGAGGACATGGCGATCCACAATTTCGCTGACGACGGCCCCCATCCTTTATATGACGTAGACGTTGTCATCGTCGGAAGTTGCGGCGAGGGCTTTGTACGACGCATGGCGTGTCATGGGGTCGTTGCCGTTCCAACAGAAATAAAAGACCCGGTTCTGGCGATCCGTTCCTACCTTTCGGGCGACCTGCAAGGCCCGGAATCGCGAACCCTTCACTGAACAAGCAGCGCCATGCCCGTCGATCTTCCGACCCTTGCGGCATTTCTGGCGACAGCCGGGGCGCTGGTGCTTTCACCCGGACCCGATACGGTCCTGATCCTGCGCTATACCCTGACGTCGGGGCAGAAAGCCGGTCTCGCCACCGTTGCCGGGGTGCAGATCGGCCTGGCGGTTCACACCCTTCTGGCGGTTCTGGGAATCTCCCTGATCATTGCCCAGTCGCCCATCCTTTTTGCGTCGGTCGCCGTTCTCGGCGCGGCCTACCTCGGCTGGTTGGGGGTTCAGGGGCTGATCGGCGGCGGAAGGCTCAGCATCAATACGGCCGGACCTTCCATCGCCCCGCTGAAAGCCATGCGCGACGCCATCGTCACCAACATCCTGAACCCCAAGGTGATTATCCTTTTCCTCGCCCTTTTCCCGAATTTCGTCGATTACGAAAGGGGCGACGTACCCGCGCAGCTCATAACGCTGAGCCTCGCTTTGGTCATCATCAATACCCTTTGGCAGGCGCCGATGGCGTGGCTGGCCGAACGCGCACGGCGCTGGCTGACCCGTCCTGCGGTGCAATCGACGCTTTCGCGCGGAACAGGCGCTATCCTTTTGTTTTTCGCCGTTACGATGCTTTATGAACACATCATCGTGACCACCGGACAATGACGTCTGGTCAGCGTTAGACATTGTTTTTTAAGGGATTTCTTAATATCGCACTTTTTCTGTCGGAATTGACTTTTCCCGCCGATTGTCCTATGATCCAAGGGTCGGTTGCCATGAAGGGGCCGACGAATGGCTCGGCTGATTGACCGGAGGGCCGTTCATTTTAAACAGGGTTCGATCTGCGCATTGCCTTGGTTTTGCCATTTTGAACCTGTCATGTTGCTCGTCAGGAGGATATGACACATGACCGTTGGCAATCTGCCCGTTCTTTCCGCTGAAGAGGGTTTGACCCGTTACCTTCAGTCCATCCGCAAATATCCGATACTCGCCCCCGAGCAGGAGTTCATGCTGGCCAAACGCTTGCAGGAACACGGTGATGTCGATGCGGCCCACGCGCTTGTCACAAGCCATCTGCGCCTTGTGGCAAAGATCGCCTTTGGCTACCGCGGCTATGGCCTGCCCGTCGCCGATCTGATCTCGGAAGGCAACGTCGGCCTGATGAAGGCCGTCAAGAAATTCGATCCGGATCGCGGGTTCCGACTGGCGACCTACGCCATGTGGTGGATCAAGGCGTCCGTTACGGAATACATCCTGCAATCCTGGTCGCTCGTCAAACTGGGCACCGTCGCCGCGCAGAAGAAACTGTTTTTCAGCCTGCGGCGCATAAAGAAAGAGCTCGGCGTAGTCGAAGGGAACGAACTTACCCACGCTCAGGTCGAGGATCTGTCCAAGCGTATCGGCATTTCGGAAAGCGAACTCGTCAACATGGACCGCCGCCTTCTGGCCCGTGACATGTCGTTGAACGCCCCGATGCCGAGTGATGACGGTAGCGAGTACATCGACCTTCTGGCAGATGACCGCCCGGACCCCGAAAGCATCGTTTCCGCACGACAGGAAGAGAGCAACAACCTCTCGTTGCTCAGCGACGCGCTTGCCACTTTGCCTGATCGCGAGCGCCACATCCTGAGCGAACGCCGGCTGACGGACAAACCGAAAAAGCTTGAGGAACTGGGTGTGCACTACGGAATCAGCCGGGAGCGTGTTCGCCAGCTGGAAGTCCGGGCCTTTGAAAAGGTCAAGGCGTTCGTCCTTGAAACTTCAGGTCGGCAGCTTCCCGCGCTTTCGTCTTCCTGAACGCCCGCCAAACCATCCAAAAAAAGAACGGAGCGCGTTACAAACGCGCTCCGCTCGATTCGCGGCGACACCTTCCAAAGGCCGCCACGCCCCCCCTAAAAACACGGGGTCAATCTGCGGCAACTTCCTCCAGCAAGTCATTGTCGAGAAGAAACCAGCGGTACTCCATGTCCCATTTGACAAGGTGGTTGATCATGCTTTCGATAACCGCACCCGCAATTGACACCCATTTTTCGGAATGCTCGGCCGCGCCCTCAATATCGCGGCGCATGCTTTTGAACGAATCAAGTATTCGCGCATGTTCCTCGCGATGTTGTTCCAACTTCGGGAACGAGGTTTCAGCCAGCAGCCTTTCTTCGTCGGAGAAATGAGTCTCGGCGTGTTTCATAACATCTTCAAAGAGCATCATGAATTCCGCATGGTCGGAACCGCTTTCCGCGACTGCCGACAATTTGTTCATGTGATCCAGGCAATCACGGTGCTGGCTGTCGATCTCTTCGACGCCCACGCTCCAGTCCGCTGTCCATTCTAACTTGACTGACATCACAGCGTCCCCCTCCGGACGCCTTGAACCGGGATGACACGATAGCCCCCCTCCAGGTGCCTCGAGTGTCGGTTCAAGTGATGGACGAAATCTATTCCGCCAAATATCGCAAAGCAACAATTTAAGTAAAATTATAGTTAATGTTCATGTGATAACTTGCTTGTCTACTTGCCTTTTTGTCAATTATGCCTAGAGCAATCGCATCGTTAATCAACCTCAAGGGATTTTGCCAATGCAGCAATTTTCTTCATGACGGTTGGAAAGGCATGGTCACCAAGACCGGAAACGGGACACCAGACAGCCCCATCCATTCGCTTCGCCCCTTTCGCGCACACCCCGGCGACCACCTGTAATTCCAGATCAAAATGCGTGAACACATGACGTACGGAACCCGGCAAGATACGCCACCCGCTCTTCCCCGGATCAGGCGTGGGCGCGTACGACGCGGCCTCATCCACCATCCATTCCTCCGCCCGCCAGGGCGTTGAGGGAAATTCCATCATGCCGCCAAGCAAGCCCTTCTCTTCCCGACGGCGAATGAATACCGCGCCATCGTCGTTCGTCATCCAGAAAGCGACGCCGTATCTCTTTGGCTGGGGCTTGCGCGGCGTACGCGCCGGAAGTCGCGCCGCGGTCCCTTCGCGCCGCGCCCTGCACAGCCCCTCAAGGGGGCACAGGTCGCACGAAGGATTGCGGGGCCTGCAAACCGTCGCCCCAAGATCCATCAGCGCCTGCGCGTAATCGCCGGCGCGCTTCGCTGGCGTCAGTCCCGCCGCGAGAGACCGAAGACGGGGTTTCGATCCCGGCAGCGGTTCCTTCACTGCAAAGAGGCGCGCCATGACGCGCTCCACATTTCCGTCAACCGGTGTCGCGCCCTTCCCGAACGCGATGGCGGCGATGGCGGCGGACGTGTAATCCCCGATTCCCGGCAACCCCTTCAATGCTTTCTCGTCTTCCGGAAACCGCCCACCCATCTGACTGGCCACAATCCCCGCGCATTTGTGAAGGTTCCGCGCCCGCGCGTAATACCCAAGGCCCTGCCAGGCATGCAGGACGTCATCCAGTTCAGCCGCCGCCAGATCGCTGACGGTGGGCCAGCGGCGGACAAAATCGGCGAAGTAGGGGCCGACCGTCGCCACCGTCGTCTGCTGCAACATGATCTCGCTCAGCCAGACATGATAGGGGTCGGGTTTTTCACCGGAGGCGGCGCGCCACGGCAGAACCCGCCTGTTGACGTCGTACCACACAAGAACATGTGATGCCGCCTTCCGGGCGATTCGTGGCAAAACATCGGTGCCGTCATCGGTAGGGGATGCGTTCCTGGCCATCGGCCGTCGTTTCCTGAACGGTTGATAAAGGGCCTGTGCTAACCTCGCTGGCCATAGTGATAAACATTAAGGACACTCTAGAGACGGTGCCGACGAAACCTCAACCCGTGAAACGCAAAAAGCGTGGACCACGCGCCATCGCGGAACTGGTCGGTGACCTTACCCAGCCGGTTTTTGGGCGGCGCGGTTTCAGCGCCAGCGCCATTCTGACCGATTGGCCGTCGATCGTGGGACAGGCGCTATCCGATCACACCTGCCCGGAAAAAATAATTTTCCCCGAAAGGAAGAAACGGGACGGATCGCTTGAATTGAGAGTCGATCACGGGTCGCTTGCCACTGAACTCATCCACCTCGAACCGCTACTCATTGAACGGATCAACCGCTATTTCGGTTTTCGCGCCATCGCCAGGCTGAAGATCATTCAGGGTCCG
>JAPHTL010000185.1 GCA_026193355.1 Rhodospirillales bacterium | reverse complement strand
GCGGCATCAAGGGTCATCAAAGAGGCGATCGCCGAGGATATCGGCAGGGGGGATATCACCTCCGGCGCCGTGATTCCGGAAGACGCCCGTTTTCGCGGGGTCATGGCTGCGCGCCAGCCAATGGTTGTCGCAGGCATGCCATTTGTGGTCGAGGTCTTCAGTACCCTTGCGCCCGGCGCGTCGGTCGAGGTTCTTGTCGCCGATGGCGATGCCGTTTCCGATGGCGCTGTCCTTGCCCGGATAGAGGGGCCGGCCCGCGAACTTCTCGCCGCCGAACGCACAGCCCTGAACCTGCTTCAGCACCTTTCCGGGATCGCAACCTTGACACGCGCTTATGTGGATGCTGTGGCCGGGACTGGCGCGGTTCTTCTCGACACACGCAAAACCATTCCGGGGCTGCGGCAGCTTGCGAAGTATGCGACCCGTATGGGCGGTGCGCAGAACCACCGGATGCGCCTGGATGACGGCGTTCTGATCAAGGACAATCATATCGCCGTTTGCGGCTCGACTGCGGAAGCCGTGTCGCGTGCGCGTGCGAACGGATTGACTGATATTGAAGTTGAGTGTGATACCGTCGATCAGGTCCGTGAAGCGATTGATGCGGGCGCCGACAGTGTGTTGCTCGACAACATGAGCGCCGAAACCCTGAAGGCAGCAGTTGCCATAGCCGCAGGTCGCGTAAAAACGGAGGCATCGGGCGGGGTGACCCTGGATACGATCCGCGGTCTGGCCGAAACCGGGGTAGACTTCATATCCGTCGGCAGGATCACCCAGTCCGCATCGGCTGTCGATATCGGGCTTGATTGGGAATAAGGCGCCAGGAAAATGACGGATGCGGGAAAACGCACCAAGACGCCTCGTGCGGCAATGGAACCGCGTGATTACCACGACGTTCTGATCATCGGAAGCGGCGCGGCGGGGTTGAGCGTCGCGCTTCATTTGCCGGAAAAACTCCGTGTCGCTGTCCTGAGCAAGGGGCCGTTGACCGAAGGAAGCACCTATTACGCACAGGGCGGGATCGCCGCCGTGATGGAGCAAGGCGACAGCTTCGATGCCCATATCGCCGATACCCTGACGGCCGGTGGCGGTCTGTGCGATCCCGATATCGTCCGGTTTACCGTTGAAAACGCGCCGGGGGCGATCAGGCGGCTGATCGACTTCGGTGTCGATTTCACCCGCGAGGAATTACTGGAAACAGATCCATCCTATCATCTGACACGGGAAGGGGGGCACAGCCACCGGCGCGTCATCCATGTGGCGGACGCCACCGGGGAATCGGTTGAGAACACCTTGATCGCCCGTGTCAAGGAGCGGAAAAACATTCAGCTTTTCGAGGACTACCTCGTTGTCGACCTGATCCGTGAAAAGCTTCCGGGTGGTTATCTGGGCCGTTGCGTCGGGGCCTATGTGCTCGATACCCACGACGGACATGTGAAGCTGCTTCGGGCAAAAACGGTGGTCCTTGCGACGGGTGGCGCAAGCAAGGTCTATCTCTATACCTCAAACCCCGACTGCGCGACCGGCGACGGCATTGCCATGGCCTGGCGCGCCGGATGCAGGGTTGGAAACATGGAGTTCAGCCAGTTTCACCCGACCTGCCTCTATCATCCCAAGGCGAAGTCCTTTCTGGTGACCGAGGCGGTGAGGGGCGAAGGCGGGATTCTGACCCTGCCCAATGGCGATCGTTTCATGGAGCGCTTTGATGCCCGCCTTGAATTGGCGCCGCGGGATATCGTCGCACGCGCCATTGACCACGAAATGAAGCGACTTGGGATAGACCACGTTTACCTCGATATCAGTCACAAGCCTGCCTCCTTCATCGAGGATCATTTTCCGACCATTTATAAACGCTGCCTCGAATTCGGTTACGACATGACGCGTGAACCGTTGCCTGTGGTGCCCGCCGCCCATTACACCTGCGGGGGGGTGTTGACGGACAGACGCGGGCGAACCGATCTGGACGGGCTGTGGGCCGTCGGTGAGGTCGCCTTCACGGGACTTCACGGCGCCAACCGGATGGCCAGCAACTCTTTGCTGGAGTGTCTCGTCTTTGCCGAGGCGGCCGCTCAGGATATCGCGGCGACCATGGATGGTCGCGCAGCCCCGCCAGATGTCGCGCCGTGGGATGAAACATTCGCTGCGGATTCCGATGAGGAAGTGGTGGTTTCCCACAACTGGGACGAGATGCGTCGTTTCATGTGGGATTACGTGGGGATTGTCCGCACGACAAAGCGGTTGGAGCGGGCCAGGCACAGGGTCGACCTGTTGCTGCGTGAAACCTCTGAATATTATTGGAACTTCCGTGTCACCAGCGACCTTCTGGAACTGCGCAACCTGTTGCAGGTTGCGGTCCTGATCATCCGTTCCGCCTCCTTGCGCAAGGAGAGCAGGGGGCTTCACTACACGCTTGATTATCCCGAACCCGATACCAGCGGCCCACCGCAGAACTCCATTCTCGTCCCCGAGAATTTCCCCGTCCTCCGTTAAGCCAACTCTTTCGTTTCGAGTGGCGAAAAAACCTCGCGCACATTGTTCGCTTTCCCTACAATTTGCTGCGCTGCACATAGGGAGGGAACAATGTCCCCACAGTATCCGCATCTTCTCGCGCCGCTCGACCTTGGGTTCGTTACGCTTCCAAACCGCGTCCTGATGGGCTCCATGCATACGGGGCTTGAAGAGCTGCCCGGCGGGTTCGAGCGTCTGGCCGCTTTCTACGCGGAACGCGCGCGCGGTGGCGTCGGGTTGATGGTGACCGGTGGAATTGCGCCGAACAAACAGGGCGTCGTCATCAAGGGGGGCGCGACGCTCGACGATGAGGCGCAAATTCCCAAACACAGGATCGTTACGGATGCCGTTCACGAAGCGGGCGGTCGTATCCTGATGCAGATACTGCACACGGGGCGCTATTCCTTCCAGGCGGGCGCCGTCGCGCCGTCGGATATCCAGGCGCCGATCAGCCCGGTGACGCCGCGTGCACTGACAGGTGAAGAGATCGAGCAGACGATCGAGGATTATGCGCGTTGTGCGGAGCTTGCCCGGATGGCCGGATACGACGGCGTCGAGATCATGGGTTCGGAAGGATATCTGATCAACGAATTCATCGCCAAACGGACCAATGTCCGTACGGACGAGTGGGGCGGAAGTTATGAAAATCGTATCCGCTTCCCGCTGGAGATTGTCCGGCGCACCCGTGAGAAAGCAGGCGCCGATTTCATCATCATGTATCGCCTTTCCATGATCGACCTTGTCGATGAGGGGAGTTCATGGCCCGAAGTCGTTCAACTGGCGAAAGAGGTCGAAAAGGCCGGCGCGACGATCATCAATACGGGGGTCGGATGGCATGAAGCGCGTGTGCCGACAATCGCCCAGTCTGTGCCACGGGCGGCTTGGACGTGGGTGACCGGCAGGCTCAAGGGGGATGTGTCCATTCCCATCGTCACATCCAACAGGATAAATACGCCGGAAACGGCGGAGGCGGTGCTGGTGCGCGGGGATGCCGACATGGTTTCCATGGCGCGTCCGTTCCTTGCAGATGCGGGGTTCGTGGCGAAAGCAGCGGAAGGCCGCGCCGATGAGATCAATACATGCATCGCCTGCAACCAGGCGTGCCTCGACCACATTTTTGAAGGCAAGATCTGTAGTTGCCTCGTCAATCCCCGCGCCTGTCATGAAACCGAATTTTCTTACGAGCCTGCCGCATCGCCGAAAAAAATCGCCGTCGTTGGCGCCGGTCCTGCCGGTGTGAGTTGCGCGATTATCGCGGCCGAACGCGGACATAAAGTCACCTTGTATGAGGCTTCCGATTCCGTCGGCGGGCTGATCAATCTTGCGCGGCAAGTTCCGGGAAAGCAGGAGTTTGATGAAACTCTCCGTTATTTCCGCCGCCAGCTCGAAATCCTGAAGGTTAACGTCAGGCTTGGGCAGCGTGTCACGGCGGCGCAACTTGTCGAATCCGGTTACGATGAAATCGTCATTGCCACGGGGGTTGCAGCCCGCACACCTGATATTGACGGTGTGGACCACCCGAAGGTGGTTGGCTATGCCGATATCCTGACGGGGCGCGTAAGGGCGGGACGGCGCGTTGCTGTCATCGGGGCTGGCGGCATCGGATTTGACGTTGCCGAGTATCTTGTTACTGACGGTGAGCGCAATAGCGAAAGCGCTGAGTCCTTCCTTGAAGAATGGGGCGTCGATCAGACCATGTCCCATGCAGGGGGGCTGGGTCACAAGCCGAAACGCCCCGATCCGGCGAGGGAGGTTTTCCTGATTCAGAGAAAGGCGTCCAAGCCGGGCGCGGGACTGGGTAAGACGACGGGGTGGATTCACCGGGCAAGACTTAAAAATTCCGGTGTCGCCATGATTGCCGGCGCGTCCTATCGACGGATCGACGATAAAGGTCTGCACCTGACGATAGGTGACAGGGAGGATGTCCTTGATGTCGACACCATCGTTCTTTGCGCCGGTCAGGTCCCTGTCCGTGATCTTTACGATCAACTTTCCGCCGATGGACATTCGGTGCATCTGATCGGTGGGGCCGATGAGGCAGCGGAACTGGATGCCAAACGCGCCATAGAACAGGGAAGCAAGCTTGGGGCCGGGTTCTGAGACAGGGCGGCGTTAGTCAAATGGATGAGGCAAGGATGTTTATCGACGGTCAATGGGTTGAGGCCGCGGGCGGCCGCGTGTTTGAGGTCACCAATCCCGCCAACGGAGCGGTGATCGGAACCGTTGCTGACGGCGGTGGGGATGATGCACTGAGCGCAGTTGAGGCTGCTTTTCAGGCGTTCCCGAAATGGTCAAGGACGACGGCATACCAGCGCTCTGCTTTTCTTTATCGCGCCTGGCAGTTGATGCTTGAGCGAAAGGAAGACCTTGCCCGGACGATGACCGAGGAACAGGGCAAGCCACTGAAGGCCGCGCGAAACGAGGTCCAGTACGGCGCAGACTTTCTTCTGTGGTATGCCGAGGAAGCCAAACGTGTCTATGGCGAGACAATTCCGTCTGGGCGCGCAGACCAGCGTTTTATTGTTCAGCGCCAGCCTGTCGGCGTTGTGGCGGCAATTACGCCATGGAACTATCCTGTCTCGATGATCACGCGAAAGGTTGCCCCCGCCTTGGCCGCCGGGTGTACGCTGATCCTGAAACCCGCCGAATCAACACCGCTGTGCGCCATAGCCATGTTCAGGATTTTTGAGGAGGCGGGTTTTCCCAGTGGCGTTGTCAACCTTGTTACAGGGGCGGATCCAGCACCCATCGGCGATGTTTTCCTGACGGACCAGCGTGTGCGAAAGGTGACTTTCACGGGATCGACGGGCGTTGGAAAAATGATCGCCGAAAAGGCGGCCGCGCAGATGAAGCGCGTATCGCTGGAACTTGGCGGCCATGCCCCCTTCATCGTTTTCGATGACGCCGACCCCGAACATGCAGCAAAGGGGGCCTCTCTGGTCAAATTCCTTAATACCGGACAGGCCTGTATCTGTCCCAATCGCCTGTTTGTTCATGAAAGCATCGCCGACACCTTCATCGGAACGCTTCGTTCGCGCGTTGCGAAAATGAAGGCGGGTAGCGGCTTCGATGAAAGCGTTTCCATTGGTCCGCTTGTCAATGAGGCCGCCGTCGCCAAGGTTGAACGGCAGGTTGAAGACGCAAGGGCCAAGGGCGCTGTCGTTGAGTGCGGCGGTGATCGAATGATGGATGGAGGCCTGATCGGGGGGCACTTCTACGCCCCTACGGTGCTTTCCGGCGTTACCCCCGATATGCAGATTTATCGCGAGGAAACTTTTGGTCCTGTCGCGCCGATCATTACGTTCTCGTCCGAGGACGATGTTCTGGCAATGGCCAATGACACGACCTATGGCCTTGCGGCCTATGTCTATACGCGTGACGTTTCGCGCGCCATGCGTATGTTCGAAGGGCTTGATTTCGGCATCATCGGCATCAATGACATTAATCCGACATCGGCTGCGGCGCCCTTTGGCGGCATGAAGGAAAGTGGTCTTGGTCGTGAAGGCGGCAGGGACGGTATTGCCGAATATCTTGAGACAAAGCTCGGCGGTTTTTCCATATAAATCCGGTGCTACTCCTTACTTGATGGCGGCCCGGCCCTTCTCTGTGATCTTTACCCTGTGAAAGCCAGGTGCAACCTGGTTCATGACGATCCATGCGGACTTTTCACATTCCTGGAGCGTACGCCACAGGAGTGAGTCCTTTGACGTTTCGGGCGCTGCGATATCACCCGATGCGTTGATCAGTTCCAGAAGCAATCTTTGTTGGGGGAGCAGGAGGGCCATGAAAAAAAATCACTAAATTGTCTGAGGCTGACAGATCAGTATACGGAACCCTTGGCGTTCGCATCCACTAAATCTGTGTCAGTGACGTATCTCCGGGTCCGGGAAGTCGTCGCCGACAAGCATAACGTCAACAAGCAGTACGACCCTCTTCCAGCGTCTGTACGCGTCCAGATCGCCTTGTTTGAGGTAATCGTCGGCCCACATCGTCGCTATTGTCGCCGCGTCCTTCCCATGTCTTTTGAGAAGGTTTGAAGCCGAACGATAGATGTCGGAATCTGTTGCTTGATCCATGATTTAACGACAATGGACCCAAACTGTAAAACTCAGGTTAAGGGTTTTTCTACCTGAAGCTTTTTTTACCAAAAGTTTGTTTTTTTTCGATGAGACATTATATTAGCAAAGTCTGATATTTCTATGAGGCCGAGACATCAACGGAGATAAGGTCATGCCGACGATTGAAATGGGTTTGGATAACTTTGAGAGCACGATCAAGGACAACGAAATTGTTCTTGTCGATTTCTGGGCCGAATGGTGTGGGCCTTGTAAATCGTTCGGACCTGTCTTCGAAGCTGCATCAGACAAGTTTCCCGAAATCGTTTTTGCGAAAGTCAATACGGAGAAGGAGCAGCAGCTTGCGGGTCAGTTTGGTATCCGATCGATCCCGACGTTGGCTGTTTTCCGCGATCAGATCCTTCTTATGGCACAGCCCGGCGCCTTGCCGGCGCAAGCCTTGGAACAGGTCGTCTCGCAGGTAAAGGATCTTGATATGGACGATGTCAGGCAGAAAATTGCCGAGCACGAGCAAAACCAGAACGCTCAACCCTGATTCTTCTTAGGGGGTGAACAGGACCTGTCGCGCCCGTTGTTGCGAATGATTTGCATTTCTGTTGACAGCGAAGTCCATAATCGTGTAGTGGTTAATTGTTGAGAATGACTTGCAACTAGTCCCGTCTTGTCAACTTCACCAACCAAGCCATCAGGTCGAATAATGAACGCAGCCGCCGCACGTAAAAGCCAGGAGCACGCTTTCCCTCTCGCCCTCGCCACACCCGGCGAAAGGTTGCGGATAGCGGCCATTCGTGCGGGAAAAGGGCTGGGCCGGCGTCTCTACGACATCGGCCTTCCCATTGGTGCGGAGGTTGAGGTTCTTCAGCGTGAAGGGCATGGTCGACTTATCGTCGCCAGAGACCAGGCGCGTGTTGCGCTTGGCGCCGGCGCATCGCAAAAGATCATGGTCACGCTGATAAAGGACGAGCAGGACAAAGTTGCTGCATGATCACGCCCTCATGGTCAACTCCCTATGGATATCGATATGAAGACATTCACGATCGGCGTCGTCGGCAATCCGAACTGCGGCAAGACTACGCTTTTCAACGCGTTGACTGGCGCAAGGCAGCGGGTTGGCAACTGGTCGGGTGTCACCGTCGACAGGAAAGAGGGGGCATATGAGTATCGTGGCATCGGTGTGCGCGTGGTCGATATGCCCGGCGTTTATTCCTTTGGTGTTATCGAAGGCATGGACTCGCTCGATGAAAAAATCGCACGCGACTATGTCCTGTCCGGCGAACCGGACCTGATCGTCAATATCGTCGATGCGTCCAATCTGGAACGAAATATCTACCTGACCGCGCAATTGATTGAAATGCGTGTTCCCATGATCGTCGCCGTGAACATGATTGATGTTGCGGAGGGGCTGGATATCCAGATCGACGTCGATGTCATGTCGCAAAAGCTTGGGTGCCCTGTTGTTGCGATGTCGGCATCACGTGGGCGAGGCATTGCGGATTTGAAAGATACGATCAATCGGGCGCTTGAATCCCGGCCTGTTCCATCCGCGCCCATTACCTATCCCGAGGTCGTCGAGAAGGGGATCGAGGCGATACTTGCCGAAACAAATGATCGTTTCTTCGAAGGCGGTGTGAACGCGCGCTGGCTTGCTGTGAAGCTGCTCGAAGAGGATGACCGGGCCAGAAGCCTTGCAGGCGAGGCTGTGCTGGATGTTGTCGCACAGTTGCAGCCCGGGATCAGGGCATCGGGCGAAGACGCAGATATTCTTATCGCCGATGGCCGTTATGAATTCGCCAACGCGATTGCCAGAGAGTCTGTGCGCAGGTCCGGAAAGATGACCCGGACGGCAACGGACGCGATTGATCGCATCGTCGTCAATCGCTGGCTTGGCGTACCGATCTTTCTTGCCGTCATGTATCTGATGTTCACCTTCACAATCAACGTCGGTGGAGCATTCATCGATTTCTTCGATATTGTCGCGGGGGCGATATTCGTTGAGGGCGTTGGCGCCCTTTTGCAGACTGTTGCTGCGCCTGAATGGGTGAAGGTGATCCTGGCGGACGGGATTGGAAGCGGCATTCAGGTCGTTGCCACATTCATTCCCATTATTGGTTTTCTCTACCTTGGTCTCTCAGTTCTGGAAGACAGCGGTTACATGGCCCGTGCTGCTTTCGTTATCGATCGGTTTATTCGCCTCATCGGCTTGCCGGGCAAGGCCTTTGTTCCCCTGATTGTCGGTTTTGGCTGCAACGTGCCCTCCATCATGGCGACACGAACGCTGGAGAACCAGAAAGACCGCATTATGACCGTGGCCATGAGCCCCTTCATGTCCTGCGGGGCGCGACTGGCTGTTTATGCCCTGTTCGCGGCGGCATTCTTTCCTGTTGGGGGGCAGAACCTTGTGTTCGCTCTTTACCTTATCGGCATCCTGATCGCCGTGTTGACGGGGTTTCTGCTCAAGAAAACATTACTTCGTGGGGAAACCTCGGCCTTTGTCATGGAACTTCCCTCCTATCATCTGCCGAAGCTTAAAGGCGTTATGATCCATACATGGAACAGGTTGAAGGGGTTCGTGTTCGGCGCCGGGCAGGTGATCGTTATCGTCGTTGCGGTCCTCAGTTTTCTTAATTCCTGGGGGACGGATGGAACCTTTGGAAATGAAGACAGCGACAAGTCGGTCCTGAGCGAAATAGGTCGCGCGATTGTTCCCGTGTTTGCCCCGATGGGCATAAAGGACGATAACTGGCCGGCGGCTGTTGGAATTTTCACCGGAGTCTTTGCCAAGGAAGCGGTCGTCGGAACGCTGGATTCGCTCTATTCGACTCTTGGAAGCGACCACGCCGATGGCGGTGACGTGACAACGAAGGATGATGCCATCGATCTGATCGGCAGTTTCAAGGTTGCCATTCTTTCCGTCGGTGAGAACCTTGCCAGCATCGCCGATTCGTTCGGCGACCCCTTGGGGATCGGGATTGTAAATTCCGGAAGTATCGAATCAGCCGCCGAAACGCAGGAAGTCAGCGTAAAGACGTTTGGCGCCATGGTGGAGAGATTCGATGGTCAAATTGGCGCCTTCGCCTATCTGCTTTTTATCCTGCTCTACACGCCATGTATTGCAGCGGTGGGGGCAATACACAGGGAGATTGGCGGTCGCTGGGCGTTGTTTATCGTTACGTGGACATCGGTGGCCGCCTATGCCGTTTCGGTGGGGTTCTATCAGGTGGCGACTTTGGCGCGTCATCCGCTTTCATCCATCACGTGGCTCGGCGGGATTTCGCTTTCACTGGTGCTGGTTTACGCTGTTTTACGCCGCTTCGGCCTCAATGATCGGGTCAATGCCAGCCCGGTATCGGCTATCATCGAGTAGCAAGCATGATCCTATCGCAGATAAGGGATTATATGGCGCTTCGCGGAAGGGCCTCGATCGGCGATATGGCGAACCATTTCGATGCGGATATGGACGCTGTGCGCGGGATGCTGGATATCTGGATGCGCAAGGGCCGTGTGCGTCGCATTGAATCGACGGACGAGTGCGGGGGGTGCAGCAAATGCGATCCCCTCAAGCTCGAAATCTATGAGTGGATTTCCTGATTAAAGCCTGCCGCCAGACGAACTTTTCCCGGAAGGAAAAGTTGGCGTCCCCAACGGGGTTCGAACCCGTGTCTTCACCTTGAAAGGGTGATGTCCTAGGCCTCTAGACGATGGGGACACGCTAGGTGAGCGACGGTCTATATGGCTTCGCCGCTAAAATCAAGACCCTCAATGAAGGTTTGTCAAAAATCTGCCCCCCGTATGGTCAGGGGGCGGGAAAAGAATCCATTTTTTGGGTGAAGTCATGGTGCGCTTCCACATAGCGGAGGGTTCGCGTTTTAGAACGCATGACCAGTGAATGGGTTACTGCTCCATTCGCATGGCGGCGGACGCCATCAAGGAAGGCGCCGTCCGTGACGCCTGTGGCGGCGATCATGACATCGCCGCGCGCCATCTCATGGAGGCTGTATTTGTAATTCAGATCCGCGAATCCGACTCGCCGCGCGCTTTCCTTTTCGTCATCCGTACGGAACACCAGTCGACCTTGCATCTGGCCGCCAAGAGAGCGTATGGCGGCGGCAGAAAGAATGCCTTGTGGCGCCCCCCCAATTCCCATGTAAACGTCAATGCCGCTGTTGTCCCGGGCCGCTGCGATTGCGGCGCTGACGTCACCGTCCTCGATCAGGCGAATGCGCGCGCCGGACTCCCTTACGCGGGCGATCATTTCATGATGTCTGGGGCGATCCAGAATGCAGACGACAAGATCGTTTATATCCACGCCCTTCGCCTTGGTCAGTTCGATCAAATTCGTTCCGGGTTCCTCGTCCAGGTCGATGACGCCCTCGGGCAAACCGGGGCCTATGGCGATCTTTTCCATATAGATATCGGGGACATTGAGGAATCCACCTTCACTCGACAGGGCGACGACAGAAAGCGCATTGTCGCCACCTTTTGCCGCAATGGTGTTTCCTTCAAGTGGATCAAGGGCAATATCGATGCGTGGGCCGGTGCCGTCGCCAACCGCTTCGCCAGAATAGAGCAGATCTGTCTCGTCCTGTTGCCCCTCGCCGATAACGATAAAGCCGTTGAAACTCATCCTGTTGAGCGCAGCGCGCATGGCTTGCGCCGCTGCGCGGTCTGCAGCCTGCTCGTCGCCTCGTCCCATAAGCCTGGAAACCGATAACGCCGAGGCCTCTGTGACGCGAACCATTTCGAGCGCGAGATTGCGATCAAGTTCTGCGGAATCTGCTGCCGACATCTGCGTTCTCTCCGATTTTTTCGTTATCGTCCCGGAATTCTGCACCGGGAGGCGGCGGTGAAAAGCTGGCTGAATATGACGCTCACTGTTTCTTGAGGATCTTTGTTACAGCCTGAATTCTGCTTGATACGTTCAACTTTCGATAGATCTTGTTGAGGTGCATCTTCGCGGTAATTTCCTCGATACCAAGGGCTTGGGCGATTTCCTTGTTGCTCATCCCCTTCAGCAGAAGGTTGACGACTTCAGTCTCGCGTGCGCTGAACAGGCTCCATGGCT
>JAPHTL010000209.1 GCA_026193355.1 Rhodospirillales bacterium | reverse complement strand
CCGCCCTTGGCGTCTCCGCTTTTCCACCATCCGTCACCGAACAGATGGTCGCCAACTTCGAGGCAGGCGGTGCGGCCATCAACCAGCTGTGCCGCTCGGTCGGCGCATCGCTGTCGGTGCATGCCCTGGAACTCGACCGCCCGACTCGCGACTTCACGACCGCCCCGGCCATGGATGACGAGGAGTGTGCGCAGGCCATCGCCCTGGGCATCGCCGCCGTTAATGAGGATTCCGACGTCGTCTGCCCCGGCGAGATGGGCATCGGCAACACCACGGCAGCCTCAGCCATCTGCCACGCCCTGTTCGGCCGTACGGCCGAAGAGTGGACTGGTCCGGGAACCGGCGTCGTCAGTGATGCCTTGCGGCTCAAGGCGGACGTCGTCGCAAGAGGGGTCGCCTGCCACGCGGGTGAAATAACCGATGGCCTGGATACCCTTCGGCGTCTGGGCGGGCGCGAACTGGCCGCCATCGCCGGCCTTGTCATCGGGGCGCGCATCAAGCGGGTTCCGGTGCTGCTCGACGGATTTATCTGCACGGCGGCGGCGGCAACCCTGGCCAAAACGACGCAGGGCGCCCTTGATCACTGCATGATGGCGCATGTCTCGGCCGAACCGGCCCACCGGCATCTCGCCGCTGAACTCGGCAAACGTCCCCTGTTCGACCTTGGATTGCGTCTGGGTGAAGGAACCGGCGCGGTGCTTGCCGTGCCGATCCTCAAGGGTGCGGTCGCCTGCCACACGGGCATGGCGACCTTTGCCGATGCCGGAGTCAGCGAAAAGGCCGGCTGAACAGCCTTGCGGGCGCGACCGTCAAGGTCGCGCCCGCATTCGCTGATTGTACAGAATTTATATAGCTGGCGCGGATCAGAAGGGGATTTCGTCGTCAAGGTCGCCGCCACGGCCACCGCCACGGGCAATCAGCCGCGCGGACGGCACAACCATACTGCGGTGAGATCATCGGGAACCTGGCCGGGGAGGCCCGCGCTGAATTCACCAATCATCGGCGTCAGGGGGCTTTCGCCGACATTGGGGATCACGTGACGGCGCAGAAGATCGACCGCGCCATCCTGTCCCAGCGCCCTTCCATCACGGTCCGGGGATTCGATCAGGGCATCGCTGTAAAGGAACAGGAAATCTCCACGGGCGAATTTTATCACCCTGTTCTCGTACACGGCGTTCTCCGATATTCCGAGCGGGGTGCCGCTGGCTTCGCAAGCTGTCACACCCGGAGCACCGAAGCGGCCGAGCAGGGGGCGGGGCGCCGCCGCCGCGGTGTAAATGATGGTGTCGGTCATCGCATCAAGCACCAGATACAGCATGGTGGCGAACTGACCGCGCGGAATCAGCTCCTTGAGCCTGATATTGAGGCGCGAAAGGTAGGCGGCGGGATCCGCCGGATCGGGGTGGATCTCGCCCATCAGCGTGTGCAACCTGAAGGCGTTGAGAGCGGCGCTCACCCCGTGACCGGAAAAATCGACCAGGAAAAGCCCGAAGCGATTTTCGTCGATCTCCTGCACGCCCCAGAGATCGCCGCCAAGCTCCGATGAGGTCTCGAAATATCCGTCAAGGATGACGTCGTACCGCTCGCCAAGAGCCTTCATCAGCTTCGGGGGCGGCATCAGCCCCAGCTGCATGCGGCGGGCCGAGCCCAATTCGTGATCCAGGCGCTTTCTGTAGGCGCGCAGGCTGGAGATGAGATGGCGGTTCTCCAGGTGGATGCGGGTCCGCGCCATCAGCTCGGCGCCATTGATCGGTTTGGTCACCATATCGGTTGCGCCCTCGGCGAAAACCCGGCTGCGCTCCTCCGCCGCTTCCAGTGCGGTTTCGACCAGCACCGGAGTGTCGCCGATATCCGGGTCGGCGCGCAGGTGGCGAAGAACCTCGAACCCGTCCATCCTCGGCATCATGATGTCGAGGACGATCAGGTCCGGACGCAGTTCCCGCGCCAGGCGCAACCCCTCCTCGCCGTCCTCGGCGAAGACGAGATCTTTGATCCCCATGGCTTCCAGGTAGGCGCCGATGATCTGGCGGTTGCGTGGGCTGTCCTCGACCACCAGCACACGGGAGCCGTCCAACCGCGCCATCTGTTCCATGTTCTCCCGTTGCGGCCCGGCCGCATCATTACGCCCATCCCGGCCGGTCGGAGCGGCCGTCAAGGCCCGAACCTCATGGTCAGGCGACGCCCGCCGTCGGTCACCGCGACCGATTCCGCGAGGAGATTGATGATCCACAGGCCCCTGCCGTTCTTGCCCTCCACCTCCGGTTTTCGGTTGGCGGCGGCAACGTGGCCGATGCCCTGGTCGATAACGGATATGACAAGGCGGCCCTCCTGCCATGAAGCTGCGATGACGACCGGGCGGCCGCCCAATTTCTCGTCGGCCAACGCCTCGTCGATCGCCCGTGCACTGCTGATCAGGTCCCCTGGTGTTTCGCGGCTGATGTCGGGAATCTCCAGATTGCCGTGAATCATCGCGTTGGCGAGCGCTTCGTGCAGGGCGACCTCGATGTTCAGGGCCTGCTCTTCGGCCAGGGAATGGCGCGCCGACAGTCCGGCGACGAATAGGCGCGCCGTTTCGTTGGCATAGGCGGTTCGCGTCGACAGGGAGGCGTAGAGCCCCCCCGCCCGCGCGGTATCCAGCATTTCAGGATCGAGGGTGTCTGGCAGGGCGCCATCAACTTCCAGACAGGCGCTGAAGGGCGGCATGAAAGCCCTCGATATATCCTCGCCCTCCGCCACGGAATCAATGATCGCTACGGCGGCCTCCCCTTGTGGTACGGCAGCGGCCAGCGTGGCCAGGCCGTCGCCTGCCTTTTCGGCGGATTTTTCCGCGCACAGGCAGGGATGGCCGCAAGATGCCGACAGCCGTTCCACACCTTCGCAGGGAACGGCATATCCACAGAGCACCAGGGAAGTCCGCTCAATCATCGCCGGTTACCCTTTGCAGGCATCTCAGACGATATTGAGAAGGGTGTCGAACTTGGCGATATCGAGCATCTGGCGAACCTGGCCGCCGCCTGGCTTGACAGTCAGGGAGGCACCGGCCTCTTTCGCCGCATCTCCGGCGAGAACCAGCATGCCGAGGCCCGCCGAATCAATAAACTCAAGTGGAGAGAGATCAAGGACACAGGACTCCCCGCGCGCGCCCTCTATCAATTCCACCACTTCCCGGAAAACCTCGTGGTCATTGAAGGTCAGCCGTCCGTTCATTGAGATGACTTTTTGGTTGTTCAGATTTTTCACATCGTAGTTCATCGTTTTTTTCCCGCCACAATTGACTGATCATCACCGCATGCCGTCCTTGACGCCGGTCCAGCCGGGGCGAAACTCGGCCCCAGCGCAGGATTAACCGGCGCGAACCCTGGCGAGAAACGAATCCAGACTCGAACTCATTTCTTCGACGGGTTTGGAGAGATCCTTGGCGGCCCAGATGACCCGGATCGCCGATCCATACGAGGACGCCGAGTTCTGCGTCACGTCGACGATGT
>JAPHTL010000092.1 GCA_026193355.1 Rhodospirillales bacterium | reverse complement strand
TAGGGGGGACCCTAGTTGGCGCCCTGCTGCTTGAGGATCTTGCAGAACTCCATATCCTCGGTCTTGATATGGTTGGACAACCAGTTCCCCAGGAATTCAAGCGTGTCGTTGCTGAGTTCGTGGTTGGCGCCGCCCTCCAGCCCCTTGCGGATTTTTTCGACCTGGGCGATGAAGTTCCGGTGTTCGGCCTTGTGTTCTTCAAGCCGCGCGTAATTCATTTTCTCGAGAAGGCTTTCTTCATGCTCAAAATGGTAGCGGCTGTAGGAAAGCAGTTCCTCAAGGATGCCGGCCAGAACGGCCGGCCCCTGGGATGCAAAGCAGGCGCTCAGCATGTCGTTCAGCAAGCCCACCAGTATCTTGTGGTCCTTGTCGACAATCGCTATTCCCGTCACGACCTCGTCTTCGCTGGCAGCGTTCAGCATGCGTCAAACCCCGTCGCCTTAATGGTTATATAGCGTGGCTATATTGCCTTTCCGCGCCCTCCAACCGGCGGCGGACATGACGTTCATCCTGATGTGAAAATTCACCGGCCACAACCAAAAAGGGACGCCACCGGCGTCCCTTTCGCATAAAAATCCGGATCGATCAGGCGGCTTCGCTGGTCTTTTCGGTTGTATCGTCGCCCTTGTCCTCGTCGTCCTTGTTTTGCGCCGCCTGGCGGTTTCCGCCCTTGGAGCTTTTGACATAGGCCTTTGCACAATGATCGGCGCAGTAGGGCTTGCCCGGCACAATTTTTTCTCCGCAGAAATGGAATTCCTCTGTTCCCGGATCGCCGGACGGCCATGCGCACATGCCGGACTTGAGGCTGTTCAGCGTAATGACCTGACCGGGTACGGCCTTCGCGGGCGACTTCGCCACGGGCGCGGGTTTCCTGGCGGCGGTGGGCTTCGCCGTTTCCGCCGGCGCAGAGGGTGCGGATGTCCTGGCGGGCTTGGCGGCTTTGGCGGCTGGTTTCGTCGCCGCCTTGGGCGCGGCCTTGCCGGCCGGGCGTTCACGCTTGATCGGGGACGGCCGCTTGGGCAGGGCCAGACGATGAACCTTTCCAACGACGGCGTTCTTGGTGATGCCGAGGCGCGCGCCGATCTCGGCGGCGGACAGTCCCTGCCCCCACAATTCGGTCAAGGTTTCGATTCGTTCCGGGGTCCAGTCTGCGCTCATCTTCATCCTCCGCCGTTTGCTGGTCTTGTCGGTGTTCGCGCTTTTTCCGCCTTGCGAAAGGCTTCAAAAGGCGACAACCGGACATTACAAGATGTGGTTCTGAGGGGCAAGGGCGATCACAATATTTAGTGAGTTATCCACAGAAAACTGCCGATTCGCGCCTTTTTGCACCTGCGAAACAATCGGCCATGACCGATGGACAGCCGCGGAATCCCTTGGCTATACTCGCCCCCGGCCAAGAGGGGCCGCAATTGGGGAGGAAACGATGGCGAAGCATCCGGAAAGGACGCTCACGGACTGGCGGGAAGCGGTGGAAAAGGACCTGAAGGGTCGCGCCGCGGATACGCTGGATTGGGAAACGCCCGAGGGCATCACCGTCAAGCCGCTCTATACGGCCGAGGATCTGGAAGGGCTGGAACATATCGACAGCCTGCCCGGCTTCGCCCCCTTCGTGCGCGGCCCGCGCGCCACCATGTACGCCAACCGGCCGTGGACCATCCGCCAGTACGCGGGCTTCTCCACCGCCGAGGAATCCAACAAGTTCTACCGCGACAATCTGGCCGCCGGGCAAAAAGGCCTGTCGGTCGCCTTCGACCTGCCGACCCACCGGGGCTACGATTCCGACCACCCGCGCGTCATCGGCGATGTCGGCAAGGCGGGCGTGGCCATTGATTCCGTCGAGGACATGAAAATCCTGTTCGGCGGCATCCCGCTGGACCAGATGAGCGTATCGATGACCATGAATGGCGCGGTGCTGCCGGTGATGGCGGGCTACATCGTCGCCGCCGAGGAACAGGGCGTTGCGCCTGAACAGCTGACCGGGACCATCCAGAACGACATCCTCAAGGAGTTCATGGTCCGCAACACCTATATCTATCCGCCCGAACCGAGCATGCGGATCGTCGCCGACATCATCACCTATACGGCCGAGAAGATGCCGCGCTTCAATTCCATCTCGATTTCCGGCTATCACATGCAGGAAGCGGGCGCGACGCAGGTGCAGGAACTGGCCTTCACCCTGGCCGACGGCCTGGAATACGTGCGCGCCGCCATCGCGCAGGGCCTTGATGTGGACAAGTTCGCTCCGCGCCTGTCATTCTTCTTCGCCATCGGCATGAACTTCTTCATGGAGGTCGCCAAGCTGCGCGCCGCGCGGCTTTTGTGGGCCGAGATGATGGCGCAGTTCAATCCGAAGGACCCGCGTTCGTCCATGCTGCGCACCCACTGCCAGACATCGGGCGTGTCGCTGACTGCCAAGGACCCCTACAACAATGTTGTGCGCACCACCATTGAGGCAATGGCCGCGGTGCTGGGCGGCACCCAGTCGCTGCACACCAATGCGCTGGACGAAGCGATCGCCCTGCCCACGCCGTTTTCGGCCCGCATCGCGCGCAACACGCAGCTGATCATCGCCGAGGAAAGCGGCATCCCCCACGTGGTCGATCCGCTGGGCGGAAGCTATTACGTCGAAAGCCTGACCGCATCGATCGCGGCGGAGGCCCGCAAGCTGATCGCCGAGGTCGAGGAACTGGGCGGCATGACCAAGGCGGTGGAAACCGGCATGCCGAAGATGCGCATCGAGGAAGCCGCGGCGCGCCGACAGGCGGCCATCGACCGTGGCATCGAAACCGTGGTCGGCGTCAACAAGTACACGCGCGAGAACGAAGACCCCATCGACACGCTGGAGGTCGACAACACGGCGGTGCGCGAGGGACAGATCGCGCGCCTGAAGAAAATGCGCGAGAACCGCGACGAGGCGGCCTGCCAGGCGGCGTTGAACGCGCTGGTCGCGGCGGCGAAGGACGGCACGGGCAACCTGCTGGATCTGGCGGTCAATGCGACGCGGGCCCGCGCCTCGGTCGGTGAAATATCCGATGCGCTGGAAAGCGTCTATACGCGGCACCGGGCGCAGACGCG
>JAPHTL010000172.1 GCA_026193355.1 Rhodospirillales bacterium | reverse complement strand
GAAATCACCTTCCCTGAAATGATTGCCGGAATTCCAATCCGCTTCGAGGTGGAACCTCTGGGGGTGTTGTTCGCCTGTATTGCCAGCGGACTTTGGATCGTCACATCGGTCTACGCCATCGGCTACATGCGCGGACATAACGAGTTAAACCAGACCCGGTTCTACGTGTTTTTCGCCATCGCCATTTCGGCAACCATGGGATTGGCTTTTGCGGGCAACCTTCTGACTCTTTTCATTTTCTACGAAATCCTGACGTTATCCACCTTCCCGCTCGTCACCCATGCAGGCACAGATGCCGCCAGACGCGGAGGGCGCGTCTATCTGGGGATACTGATTGGAACCTCCATCCTTTTCCTGCTTCCCGCCATTATCTGGACATGGTCGCTGACCGGCACCCTTGATTTCATCCCCGGCGGCATTCTGGAGGGAACGGCCGACCCAAAAGCTCTCGGCGTATTACTGATCCTTTTCGCTTTTGGCATTGGCAAGGCCGCCCTGATGCCGTTTCACAGATGGCTGCCCGCAGCCATGGTTGCCCCGACCCCGGTAAGCGCCCTGCTTCACGCTGTTGCCGTCGTCAAGGCGGGGGTGTTCAGCGTACTCAAGATCGTGGTCTATGTGTTTGGAATCGACCTGGTTGCAAATCTCGATGCCAGTCATTTTCTGATGTATGTCGCAGCGGCGACCATCATGATTGCGTCACTTGTCGCCATGCGCCAGGACAATCTGAAACGTCGACTTGCCTATTCAACGATCAGCCAGCTGTCCTACATCGTCCTCGCCGCGATGCTCGCTACCGAGCTCAGCGTCATTGGTGGCGGCATGCATGTCGTCATGCATGCCTTCGGCAAAATCACCCTGTTCTTTTGTGCTGGCGCGATCATGGTCGCAACGCACAAGACGGAAATAAGCCAGATGAACGGTATTGGCCGCATCATGCCGTTCACGATGGGGGCCTTTTTTATTGGCAGTCTGAGCATCATAGGGCTTCCCCCTTTCGGCGGGGTATGGAGCAAATGGTACATTGCGATGGGCGCCCTTGATGCACACCAGATCGCCATGGTCGCCGTGCTGATGATCAGTTCGCTTCTGAACGTCGCGTATCTGCTGCCTTTGCCGATCCGCGGGTTTTTCGGGAATCCTGAGGCCGCGCACGATTCAAACGCCCCGCGCAGCTGGAAAGGCATCAAGGAGGCCCCGGTCTTCTGTGTCACCGCCCAAACCATTACGGCGGCGGGGTGCGTTGTATTGTTTTTCTGGCCTGATCCGGTTTTCCGGTTGATGAGCCAGTTGTTTATCCATTGAGGAAAGCCACAGTGGAAGAAAGAAAGCATATCTTCGACAACCCACGGAACGTCAAGCGCCTGATCCGCGGCTTCTTCGTCGCCTGCGTTGCCGTTCTGGCGCTTGATCTGGTTTTTCACAGGCACGCCGTTCACCCTTGGGAATCATTGTTCGGTTTCCATGCCCTTTACGGTTTTGGCGCATGTGTCGCACTGGTTCTGATCGCCAAGGAGCTTCGCAGAATTCTGATGCGTGGCGAGGACTACTACGATGATAAGTAGCCTTCCCCCCTTTGCGATATTCTTCGCGGGCGCCTTGAGCGTTCTGCTTGTGCGTGGCTGGCTGCGCGCGGCCATCATGCTTCTGATTCCCCTGGCGGGCGCAGCGAACCTGTTCTTTCTGAACGATGGGCAGTTCTGGCAACTATCGTTTCTCGACTTCAATCTGGCCTTGGTTCGGGTCGACAAACTGTCCTTATTGTTCGGCTATCTCTTCCACCTGGCTGCTTTTCTGGGGGTCATTTTCTCCCTCCATGTTCGCGATGCGACCCAGCAGGTTTCCGCTATTCTCTACGCTGGCAGTGCGTTGGGCGCCGTTTTTGCCGGCGACATGATCAGCCTGTTCATCTTCTGGGAACTTCTGGCCATTACGTCGGTTTTTCTCATCTGGGCAAGGGGGAGCGAGCGCGCTTACACGGCGGGAATGCGTTACCTGATCGTCCAGGTAGTGGCGGGCGTCATTCTTCTGAGCGGTGTATTGATTCGCTTCCATGAAACGGGCTTTCTGGCCTTTGATTTTATCGGTCTGGACGGCCTTGCCTCCTGGCTGATTTTTATCGCCTTTGGAATTAAGTGCGCCTTCCCCTTCATGCACAACTGGCTGACCGATGCCTATCCGGAAGCAACCCCAACCGGCACCGTGTTTCTTTCCGCTTTCACGACAAAAGTTGCTGTCTATGCCCTGGCGCGCGCCTTTCCGGGGACTGAACTACTCGTCTACATCGGCGCCACGATGGCAATGTTCCCGATCTTTTTCGCCGTCATAGAAAACGACCTGCGCAGGGTTCTCGCCTATTCGCTGATCAACCAGGTCGGCTTCATGGTCTGTGGCATCGGCATCGGAACGGCCATGGCCATCAATGGCGCCATTTCGCATGCATTCAATGACGTCATCTTCAAAGGCCTGCTGTTCATGACCATGGGCGCTGTCCTGTTCCGAACGGGAGAGATGCGCGGTTCGCACCTTGGTGGGCTGTACAAATCCATGCCCCTGACCACGACGTTCTGCATTGTCGGCGCAGCGTCAATTTCAGCTTTCCCGCTGTTTTCGGGATTTGTCTCGAAATCGATGGTCATGGTTGCGGCATTGGATGAAGGCCACCCTTATGTATGGCTGGCGCTTCTGTTCGCTTCCGCCGGTGTCTTTCATCATGCGGGTATCAAGATTCCATTCTTTGCTTTCTTCGCCCACGATTCAGGGAAGCGCTGCAAGGAAGCACCGTGGAACATGCTGCTTGCGATGGGCCTTGCGGCAGCCATCTGCATATTCAATGGCTCCTACCCATGGCTGCTGTACAGCCTGCTTCCATTCGAAGTCGCCTATAATCCATTTGAAAGCAGCCACGTAATTGCGCAGACGCAGCTTCTTTTCTTTTCGGCCCTTGCCTTTGTATGGCTCAAACTTTCGGGGCTGTACCCACCGGAACTTCCCAGCGTGAACATTGATGCCGAATGGGTCTATCGCAAGGCTTTTCCCAATGTGACGAGGTCGATAATCAGGGTGTTCGGCCCGATTGACGGAAACCTGAGGGGGCTGGTGCGGCGCAGGATTGATCGCTTCATCGCCGGGGTGTTCCGGCATCACGGGCCGCAAGGCATCCTTGCGCGCACATGGCCAACCGGCAGCACGGTTCTGTGGGTCGCCATCCTGCTGATGGTCTATCTGCTGGTCTATTACATCTGAGGCGGGGTTGAAATACGGCAGGCCGCCTGACGAAAACCGCCCCGCCTACTTCTGCTTTTCTGCATTGCCCGTTTTGGCAAGGCCCGGCATCCAGGTTTTCACGGAAACCGGCTTGCCTGT
>JAPHTL010000314.1 GCA_026193355.1 Rhodospirillales bacterium | reverse complement strand
GCGGAGCCTTTGCCGCCGCCGCCCTTTCCACCGCTGCTTCCGCCCTTGCCGCCGCCGCCCTTGCCACCGCCTTTGCCGCCGCCGCCCTTACCCTTGGCGACGGCGTCTTTCTCGGCGAACGAGAAGCCGGAATCGATGGTGACGGGCAGGGCCGTCAGCGCCAGCGCGATAAATCCGATGCCGGTGGCCCCGGCGATTCTGCGAAAGAGGCTTTTCTGGCCGTACGAGGGCGTTAAACTTTTCATGGGCTTCTCCCTGAGCCTGGCTGGTGCAGGCCGTCAAAATCACGAGTGCCCGCGAGGGCAGTGCTCAAGTGATAGAATTGAAATCGTTGACTGCAAGTGACGAAGGTCACATCTGTGCTTTTGCGCCGCCGCTGGCAGGCATTGAGGAAAAGGCAGACTTTCAGGTGTTGCCTGTACGTGGCGGCCTCTATAGGCTGTGCCGCTTCCGGCTTCCGGGGTGCGCCCACCAGGTATGGCGACCGGTATTAGGAGACGTTTCTTGAAATATGTCAGCACACGGGGGAAAGCCCCGGTCCTGTCCTTTGACGATGTTTTGCTGGCGGGTCTGGCCCGCGACGGCGGCCTCTATGTGCCTGCCGAATGGCCCCGGCTGAGCCGTGCGGACATTCGCTCGCTCCGCGGCCTTCCCTATGATGAACTGGCCGTGCGCATCATGGCGCCCTTTGTCGCCGGTTCGATCAGCGAAGAGGATCTGGCCGACATGGCGCGCGATGCCTATGCCGGTTTCGGTCATCCCGCCGTTGCGCCGCTGAAGCAACTGGGGCCGGATCAGTGGATGATGGAGCTGTTCCACGGCCCGACCCTGGCGTTCAAGGATTACGCGCTGCAACTGGTCGGACGGATGTTCGACCATGTTCTGAAGCGCCGGGGCGAGAAGATCACCATCGTCGGCGCGACCTCGGGCGATACCGGCTCGGCGGCGATCGAGGCCTGCCGCGACCGCGATGCGATCGAGATATTCATCCTTCATCCAGAAGGGCGGGTTTCCGATGTCCAGCGCCGCCAGATGACGACGGTGGACTCGAAGAATGTCCACAACATTGCCCTGCGCGGAACGTTCGACGACTGTCAGGATCTTGTGAAGGCCATGTTCAACGACCCGGCCTTTCGCGACCGTCATGCCCTGTCGGCCGTCAACTCCATCAACTGGGCGCGGATCATGGCCCAGATCGTCTATTACTTCTTCGCCGGTGTCGCCCTGGGATCGCCAGAGCGCAAGATGACCTTCGCCGTTCCCACCGGCAATTTCGGCAACGTCTATGCGGGATACGCCGCGCGGAAGATGGGACTGCCCATCGACCGGTTCCTTGTCGGCTCCAACCGCAACGACATCCTGACCCGCTTTTTCCATACCGGCGTGATGGGCATGGAACCGGTGGAGCCGTCGATCAGCCCCAGCATGGACATTCAGGTTTCAAGCAACTTCGAACGCCTGCTGTTTGATCATTATCCAAACGACGGCGTCGCCCTGACGAAGGCGTTGGAGCGGTTTCGCCGTGATGGCGCGATCTCGTTCGGCAAGCGGCGCTGGAAGGCGATGTGCACCCTGTTCCAAGGATATCGTCTCGACGATGCGGATACGCGCGCCGAGATCCGCAATGTCCACGAGGCGACAGGCGAACTGATCGATCCGCACAGCGCCATCGGTGTCGCCGCAACCCGTACATTCAAGGGATGCGGCAAGAGTGTGGCGGTCGCCCTGGCGACGGCCCATCCGGCGAAATTCCCCGCCGCCGTGGAGGAAGCCGCCGGCGTCCACCCCGGATTGCCGCCACGCCTCGCAGACCTGTTCGAGCGTGAGGAGCGATTCTCCGTTCTGGACAACGATCTGGCGACGGTTCAGGGCTATGTCGCCGAAACCCTGACGGCCATTCGCCGATGACCATCCGCGTCACGACGCTGGAAAACGGCCTCAGGGTCGTAACCGATTCGATGGAAACGGTGGAAACCGTTTCGGTCGGAAGCTGGGTCGAGGTCGGAACCCGTCAGGAAGACGCCGCGATCAACGGCGTTTCCCACATGCTCGAACACATGGCGTTCAAGGGGACGAAACGGCGCAGCGCGCAGGCCATCGCCGAGGATATCGAGGCCGTGGGCGGGCACCTCAACGCCTATACATCGCGTGAGACGACGGCCTATTACGCAAAGGTCCTGAAGGAGGATCTGCCCCTTGCCGTGGACATGATCGGCGACATCTTGCAGAACTCCGTCATGGATGAAGAGGAGCTGGCGCGCGAGCGTACGGTCATCTTGCAGGAAATCCATCAGGCAAACGATACGCCCGACGACATCATCTTCGACCGCTTTCAGGAAACGGCCTTTCCCGGACAGGCCCTTGGCCGTCCGGTTCTGGGTACGGCTGAACTGGTCGGCGGCATGAGCCGCGACACCCTGATGGGCTATATGAAGGGGCATTACAGCGCCCCGCGCATGGTTCTGGCCGCCGCCGGGCGTGTCGACCATGACCGTTTCGTTGACCTCGTGACCGGGAATTTCGCCTTCCTGCCGCCCTACGTCGAAAGATCAGGCGAATCCTTCGATTACAAAGGCGGCGATTACCGCGAATCGCGCGATCTGGAGCAGATGCATCTGTTGCTCGGGTTCCAGGGCGTTTCCTATACCGACCCCGATTATTACCCCTCGCTCATCCTTTCCACCCTGTTGGGTGGCGGGATGTCGTCGCGCCTGTTCCAGGAAGTCCGGGAAAAACGCGGACTGGCCTACAGTGTCTATTCTTACGCGTCGTCCTACACCGACGGCGGAACCTTCGGCATCTACGCTGGAACCAGCGAGGGCGAGGTTGCCGAACTGGTCCCGGTCATCTGCGGCGAACTTGAAAAGGTTCGCGAAAGGGTCGAGGGGGTTGAGATCGACCGCGCCCGCGCGCAGCTCAAGGCGAGTTTGCTGATGTCGCTGGAAAGCACGTCGTCGCGCTGTGAGCAGAAGGCGCGCCAGATGATGGTTTACGGGCGGCTTGTTCCCATCGAGGAGGTTGTCGAGAAAATCGGGGCTGTCGATGCGGCGTCTGTTGTAGCGGTTGCGCACAGGATCATCGCCAGTCGGCCGACGGTGGCCGCAATTGGACCGGTCGGGACGCTCGAATCCTATGATGCGATAGCTGCGCGGCTTTCCTGACGGTCTTCAGGCGTGTCCGGCTTCGGTCGACAGCATGGCGACGTCAAAGCCAAGTTTGTTGATCGCCTGCTCCCACTTGTGATCAATATCGGCGCCGAACACGATATCGCGGTCGGCTGGCGCATTCAGCCACCCGTTGGCCTTGATTTCCTCATCCAGTTGTCCCGCCGACCATCCGGCATATCCCAGGGCCAGAACCATCCGGCTGGGCCCGTGTCCCTGCGCGATGGCCCGCAGGATATCTGCGGTGGCCGTCAGTGACATTGTCTCGTCGATGGTCATTGTGGTGTCCTGGATGTATTCGGCCGAATGCAGGACAAAACCCCGCCCGGTTTCGACGGGGCCGCCGAAATGAACCCTGATCTGCGAATCCTCCGCCCCGCCGACGATGCCCAACTGCCCGATAATCTCGGCGAAGGTCAGGTCGCGATGCAGACGGTTCAGGATCAGCCCCATGGCCCCTTCTTCCGAATGCGCGCAGATGTAAATGACAGTTTTCGAGAAGCGCGGATCCGGCATCCCGGGCATGGCGACCAGCAACTGGCCTGTCAGATAGTCATCCAATGTATTCATGGGGGAATCATACACCTGGAAGCCTTGTTGGGCAAAGTTGCGGCGCATTCTTCATGGTAAAACTTGCGTGACGCGCGCTTTCCGGGGCTGGCGTTCGGGGCGGATCGGCGTATGATCCGTCCATCATGTTTTTCGTGAAGAAAGCCCTTTCCCTTTCCCGGTTTATCTCGACGCGCGTCACCCTGGCCGCCGTCGGTTCCTTGCTTGTCGCGCTGACAATGCTGCCCTTTGCGGGGCAGTCACATGCCGCATCTTCGGAATGGGCGAAAACGGATCAGGGGTCATTGCGTCTGGTCAGTGGCGCGGATGCCGTTGGTTCTGGCGATACCGTGCCGCTCGGCCTGCATTTCAAGCTGGAAAAAGGATGGAAGATCTACTGGCGTGCGCCCGGTGACGCCGGTTATCCGCCCACCCTGGACTGGAAAGGTTCGGAGAACATGGATGGGGCGGAAATCGCCTGGCCCATACCGCTTCGCTTCTCCGTCGTCGGGTTGGAAACGCTGGGCTACAAGGATGAGGTCGTCCTGCCCATCATGGTTCGGGTGCAGCGCGCCGGAGAGGCCGTGCAGCTGCGCGCCGTCGTCGATTACCTGATCTGCGACGAGATATGCATTCCCATGCAGACGCCCCTGGCGCTGGACCTGCCTGCCGGGGATGGGGGCGTTTCGGCGGAAGCCCATCTGATCAACCGCTTCGCCGCCAGGGTGCCGCCGCTTCAGAGTGAAACGATGCCGAGCGGTCCGGGCGGCCTTGCCATCGAGCGGGCCGGGATTGCGAAAGGGGGCGATGGGGCCGAGGTTCTGCGGGTTTCGGTCGTGTCCGCTGAGCCGTTTGTTGCGCCCGATCTTTTTGTCGATGGCCCTGCGGGTTCCGTCTTCGGCGCGCCGAAGGTGGCGATTTCGGCGAACGGCCGTGGGGCTGTTCTTGATATTCCGGCCGATACGTCCGGGGTCGAGGGTGGAATCGACGGGAAAACCCTGTCCCTGACCCTTGTGGACGGAGAGCGCGGCATCGAACGGCGGCTGCCCCCCGAATCGACCCTGCCACCGATGGCCGAGAGTGGGGCTTCGCAGGCTACGCCCATTGGGCTGCTGGCGATCCTTGGGCTGGCGCTGATCGGCGGGCTTATCCTCAACCTCATGCCCTGCGTGCTGCCGGTGCTGTCGATCAAGCTGCTTGGCGTGATCAGCCATGGTGGCGGCGAGAGACGCATGGTTCGTATCGGTTTCCTCGCCTCCGCAGCGGGTATCGTCAGCGCTTTTCTGGTTCTGGCTGGTGCGCTGGTCGCCCTCAAGTACTCTGGCGCAGCCGTCGGATGGGGGATCCAGTTCCAGCAACCGTGGTTCCTGGTTCTCATGGTGCTGATCGTCACCCTTTTCGCCTGCAATCTCTGGGGCTTTTTCGAGGTCCGTCTTCCCCGGTGGATCGCCGATGCCGGCGAGCAGGCGGGCCATGTCCACGGGCTTGGGGGGCATTTTGTTTCGGGCGTGTTCGCCACCTTGCTGGCGACGCCCTGTTCCGCGCCGTTTCTCGGCACGGCCGTCGGCTTCGCCCTGTCACGCGGCGCCGTTGAAATTCTGGCCGTATTCGCCGCCCTTGGCGTCGGTCTGGCGCTGCCCTATCTGGTGGTCGCCGCCTTCCCCGGAATGGCCACCCGCCTGCCACGGCCGGGACCTTGGATGGTGACGCTGCGCAAGGTCATGGGCTTTGCCCTCGCGGCGACCGGCGTCTGGCTGGTGACCGTCCTCGCCGCGCAGGTCGGCATGATTGCAGCCACAGCAATCGCGATCCTCTCGGCCCTTGCCATCGCCGTGCTTTTCCTCCGCGCACGCCTGCCGCAGGGTGTGGCGCGGTTTACGGCGGCCATCCTCGGGGTGCTGGCCTTTCTGGCCTTCCTGAGTCCCACCCTGCTGGACACGCAAGGAACAAAAACAAGCGCTGTCGAGGACGGCCTGTGGACGACCTTTGACGAATCGGCCATTCCGGGACTGTTGGCCGAAGGGAAGGTGGTGTTTGTCGATGTCACCGCGGATTGGTGCATTACCTGTCAGGTCAACAAGCAACTGGTCATCTACAACGACGCCGTTCGGG
>JAPHTL010000231.1 GCA_026193355.1 Rhodospirillales bacterium | reverse complement strand
CTCGATCCTGCTGGTGGATTTCATCCGCCATCGCTACACCCCGGATCGGCCCTTGCGCGACATCCTGATCGAAGCGGGCGCGATCCGCTTCAAGCCGATTTTCCTGACCGCTGCGGCGGCGATGATCGGCGCGGCCTTTATCCTGGCCGACCCGATCTTCCAGGGCCTCGCCATTTCGATGGTGTTCGGTCTGGCGTCGTCCACCGCGCTGACCCTGCTGGTCATCCCGGCGATCTACGTGGTCCTGCGCGACGACGGCAAGGAGATGACGGCGAAATAGCTTTCCGGATTTTTACTGGTTCGATCCGGGCCAGGATGATCCCGGACAACAGGAAGGATTTTGTAAAAAAACTGGAGTATCAATGGTCAGTTGATAACATGGTCTAAATTCTGTTTTAGGGCGAAAAGAAACAACAACTAATCACAGTAAATAGGAGAGTAGGATGTTTGGTAGTGGTTGCTCCGAAGCAAAGGCGGTGCTCGAGGCACTCAGCAAATCCCAAGCTGTGATCGAGTTCAGAATGGATGGCACCATCATCACGGCCAACGACAACTTCTGTAAGGCCTTGGGCTACAGCCTTTCGGAGATCCAGGGCCAGCACCACAGCATGTTCGTTGAACCGAAATACAGGGATAGCCAGGAATACAAGGATTTCTGGGCGCAGTTGAACCGTGGCGAGTTTTCCGCCGCCGAATACAAGCGCATCGGCAAGGGCGGCAAGGAGATCTGGATTCAGGCCAGCTACAATCCGGTCCTCGGCAGCGGCGGCCGTCCCATCAAGGTCGTCAAGTATGCCACCGACATCACTGACGTGAAGCTGCGCAACGCCGACTACGAAGGGCAGTTGGAGGCCATCGGCAAGTCCCAGGCGGTGATCCAGTTCAATCTGGACGGCACCATCATCACCGCCAACGAGAATTTCTGTAACGCGGTCGACTACAGCCTTTCGGAAATCCAGGGCAAGCACCACAGCATCTTCGTCGAACCCGCCTACAAGGAAAGCGCCGAGTACAGGGAGTTCTGGACCAAGCTCAACCGCGGTGAATACGATCAGGCCGAATACAAGCGCATTGGCAAGGGCGGGAAGGAAATCTGGATTCAGGCCAGCTACAACCCGATCCTTGATATGAATGGTGCGCCGTTCAAGGTGGTCAAATATGCCACCGATATTACGGCGGATGTCCTTGAACGCCAGAGGCGGGCCAAGGTTCAGAAAGGCATCGATAACGATCTGGGCGAAATTTCAACGGTCGTTTCCAACACCTCGCAGCAGGCTGCGGGTGCCGCCAGTGCCGCGACGGAAACCGCCACGAATGTGCAGGCCGTGGCATCGGCTGCAGAAGAAATGTCGGCATCTGTTTCCGAGATTACGCGTCAGGTGACCCACGCCCAGAAAATCTCCGAAGAAGCGGTCGATCAGGCCAGCCAGACCAATGAAATTGTCACCGGACTTGCTGATGCGGCGCAGAAGATCGGTGAGGTTGTCGAACTGATCAACGATATCGCGGAACAGACCAATTTGCTGGCCCTCAATGCGACGATTGAGGCCGCGCGCGCCGGTGAGGCAGGAAAAGGCTTTGCCGTTGTCGCCTCAGAGGTCAAAAACCTCGCGAACCAGACGGCCAAGGCGACCGAGGAAATCGGGCAACAGATTACCGGGGTCCAGAATTCCACGAGCGAGGCCGTAGAAGTTATCGGTGTGATCAGCCAGACAATCGGCAACATCAATGAGATTTCTTCCGCCATCGCCGCGGCTGTCGAAGAGCAGACAGCCGTGACGCATGAGGTGGTCTCGAACATGCAGACGGCGTCCCAGGGGGTTGAGGAAATCAGCCGCAGCATGAACAAGATCGCAAGCGGCACGGAGCAGATCAGTGATCTGACGAACCACGTCAAGGAAGAGTCCATGACACTGGCCTGATACCCAGGCAGAAATGATACCGCGACAGGCGGCAAATGAACCCCCGACGGGAAACCGTCGGGGGTTTTTGTTGGGCGGGGTTCAGGATTTGGGAATCGATCAGGAGGGGGCGTCTTAAGAAGCCGTTAACGGGCTTTCACTTATAAGATTCCAGTAAGGATTACTCCCGAAAAAGAACACGCGAAAACCGCAGGAGGTCATTATGCAGTCTGTCGCCTGGGATGACGACGAGTTAGCCGGGATCGCGATGGTCGATCGGTATCACCAGCACCTGAAGGAACAGGTGGACGAGCTTCTGGGAGCCTGTTTCGCCTCCCAGGGTCCGGAGGTCGTGGCCAGGATCATCGAACGGATGATCAACAGCACGCCAGGCCACTTCGCCGAAGAAGAGGCGATGCTGGCTCAGGCCGGCTACGAAAGAATCGTTGAGCACAAGCGCGCTCATCGTGAATTCTCCGAGTCGCTCAAAGATCTGCAGACACGCTTGCGGGAAGGGGCCAGCCACGAAATCAGCAACGATGCCCTGTTGCTGTTGTCCCGCTGGCTCAAGGGTCATGTCGAGGTCGAAAGGCGGGAGCTCGAAAGCTTTTTGATGGCCAAACGCGTCGCCTGACCGTTCTGGACGTTGCGATGTGACGGACCCGTGGTTTCTGGCTCCGGCGGAAAATCGCCGGGGCTTTTCGTTTGCGGGTATCGCACCGTAGAATTGCCTTTTCGCAAGCAGGTCCAACGATGGGAGAGACGGCATGAAGATCGCGGTAATGGCGGCGGGCGGGGTCGGCGGATATTTCGGGGCGCGGTTGGCCCAGGCCGGTCACGAGGTGGCCTTCGTGGCGCGTGGCCGTCATCTGGAGGCGATCCGCGCCCAGGGGCTCAGGATCGAAAGCCCACTGGGCGACGCCACCATCCATCCTGCCAACGCCACCGACGACCCGGCGGCGATCGGCCCGGTCGACGTGGTGCTGTTCGCTGTCAAGCTGTGGGACACCGAGGAAGCCGCCGCCGCTTGCCGTCCATTGCTGAAGGATGACACCGCCGTCATTCCGTTTCAGAACGGGGTGGAGAGCATCGGCCTGCTGTCCAAGGCCCTGGAGCCCGAACACATCCTCGGCGGCATCGCCTACATCGCCACCGTGATCTCGGCGCCCGGCGTCATCCACCACACCGGGACCATGGCCAAGCTGGTGATGGGCGAGACCGACAACGTCCGCAGCCCGCGCATCGACGCCTTCGCCGAGGCCTGCCGCGGCGCCGGATTTGCGGCCGAAGTGCCCGCCGACATCCACCGCGCCCTGTGGGAGAAATTCGTCTTTCTGGTCGGACTCAGCGGCGCCACCGCCGCCAGCCGCCAGTCCATCGGCCCGGTGCGGACCGACGAGGACGGGCGGCGCATGTTCCTCGCCGCCATGGAGGAAACCGCGGAGGTCGGCCGCGCCATGGGGATCAACCTGCCCGCCGACATCGTCGAAAGCCGCATGGCCTTTGCCGACAGCCTGCCGCCCGAGATGAAGTCCTCGTTGCTTCAGGACCTGGAGGCCGGGCGCCAGCTGGAGGCCGCCTGGCTGTCGGGCGGCGTCTCGCGCATGGGGCGGGTGTGCGGCGTGGCGACGCCGGTCAACGATACTCTCTACGCGGTGGTCAAACCCTACGCGGCCGGGACGACGGCTTGACCGGGGCTTTTGCGCCCGTGTGGCCTGAACGTTAGGATTCCAGAAAAGCGCGGAGGGAGAGGGATTCCATGCTCGCCGAGGAACAGGGCGTCGTAATCGATTTTCTGTCGCGACCCGAATCATACGGGGAAACCGGCCCTGTCGAACGGGTGGAGACCCATATCTCGCACCTGTTTTTGATCGGCGGGCGAGTCTTCAAACTCAAGAAGGCGGTGAAGTTCCCGTACCTCGACTTTTCCACCCTTGATCTGCGGCGACGCTATTGCGAAGCCGAGCTTGAGCTTAACCGCCGCACCGCGCCGGACATCTATCGCCGCGTTGTGCCTGTTATCGACGAAGGCGGCGGGACGCTGGCCCTGAACGGGGAAGGGAAGCCGGTCGAATGGCTGGTCGAGATGACCCGCTTCGATCAGGGCGGCATCCTTGAACGCGTTGCTGCGCGCGGCGAGATGGACCGCGCCTTGCTTGAAAATCTTGCCGCGCGGATCGTCGATTTCCACACGGGGGCCGAAGTGCGAAAGGACCGCGGCGGGGCTGCGGGCCTTGGCGGCATTGTCGAGAACAATGCCCGGTGCTTCGCCGACTGGGGCGCGGACATATTCGACCCCGCCCTTATCGCCCGTGTCACCGAAGGATCGCGTCGGGCGCTGGCCGCCTGCGCGGCTGTTCTCGACCAACGGCAGGCGGCGGGGCTGGTTCGGCACTGTCACGGCGATATGCATCTGGGCAATATTGTCGTGCTGGACGGGCGTCCGACACTGTTCGACTGCATCGAGTTTTCCGACGCCATCGCGTGTATCGACGTTCTCTATGACCTCGCCTTCCTGCTTATGGACCTTGATCACCGTCACCGGCGGCGCGAGGCCGCGCTTGTCTTCAACCGCTATATGGATCTGACCGGCGATGTCGGTGGGCTTGCCGCCCTGCCGCTGATGCTGTCGGTGCGGGCCGGGGTGCGCGCCCACGTCGGGGCCGCAGCCGCGGCTCAACTCGAAGAAGGGGCGCGGCGCGATGAAGCCGTGGCCACGGCGCAGGGTTATCTGGAACATGCCGCACAATACCTCGAGCCATCACCCCCCCGGCTGATCGCCGTGGGTGGCCTTTCGGGCAGCGGGAAATCGCGGCTGGCGCGGACCCTTTCACCGCTTGTCGGCGGGGCGCCTGGCGCGCTGGTATCCCGCTCCGACGCGATCCGGAAACGTCTGGCCGGGGTTGGGCTGACGGACCGTCTGGGTGCGGAATATTATACGAAGGAAAGCAGCCTCAGGGTCTATGCGACCATGTTCGACGAGGCCCGCATCGCCCTTGCCGCTGGGCATTCGGCCATCGTCGATGCGGTTTTCGCCGACCCGGCAGAGCGCGCGCAGGCCGCCCGCCTTGCCGGAGAACTGGGGGTCCCTTTCAGCGGGCTTTGGGTGGAAGCGCCCGTTTCGGTCATGGAAGAACGGGTGACAAGACGCAAGGGCAATGCGTCCGATGCCGGGGTGGATGTCCTGCGCAAGCAACTGACCTACGATCTGGGCGCAATCGACTGGTCCCGCATTGACAGTGCGGGTCCGAAGAAGGATACGCTGGACGCTGCGCGCGCGCTTCTGGGCGTCTGACCGCGCGGACAAGAAATAGTCTGGAAACCGGAGGCGGCTGGGTCCATCATGGGGGAACGGCCGGGACAAGGCGGAAACAAGGGAGGGATCCATGAGCTTTCGGACCATTCTCGTCCCCCTCGACGGGGGGGAGCACGGCAGACCGGCGATGGAACTGGCCTTCGCGGTGGGGCGCGATTTCGGCGCCCATGTCGAAGTTCTCCACGTTCGCGCCGATCCCAAGGCGGCAGTTCCCTTGCTTGGCGAGGGCATGTCGGGGGCGATGATCGAAGAGATGATCGATATCGCTGCGCGTGAAACGGACCAGCAAGCCGCCACTGCGCGCAAGGTCTTTCACGACCACTGCGCGTCCTATGCCATCCGTCTGGCTTCAACGCCCGGGGATGAGGGACTATGCGCTTCCTTCGCTGAGGAAATGGGCCGTGATGATGAAACGGTGGCCCGCCGTTCGAGGCTGCATGATCTGGTGGTTGTCGGGCGGCCGGTCAGCGGCGCGGATTATCCATCCCCGGTTATCCTCAACGCCGCCCTTTTTGAATCCGGCCGACCGGTCCTGGTCGCGCCTGCCGGAGGGGGGGCGATGAACCGCGCCAGAATTGCGGTGGCCTGGAATGGCAGCGCCGAAGGCGCGCGCGCCGTAACCGAGGCCCTGCCGTTCATGAAAACCGCAAAATCCGTTTACATATTGACGGCTGAATCAGATGAGACGGAAGGGGATGCGGCTCCGCCCCTTGCCGCCTATCTGGGCTGGCACGGCATCAAGGCGGAAACGGTTGCCTTTTCACCCGCCGGTCATTCGGTGGGAGAGGCCATTCTGATGGAATGCATAAAGCTGGATTGCGGCATGCTGGTGATGGGGGCCTATTCCCATTCCCGCATGTATCAGATGATACTTGGCGGTGTGACAAAGGTGGTTCTGGAAAACGCCGCCATCCCGGTTCTGATGGCCCGCTGATACAAAGGCGAAAACGAAAAAGGCCCGCTGCGGTTTGAAACGCGGCGGGCCTTTTCTGTTCTATGCTAAGGATCCGGTTAGAGAACCTTGCGCATTTCGATCAGGAACTTGTCCATTTCAGAGTCAAGCAGTTCGGACTGCCTGGACAGTTCTCCCGCCGCGGTCAGCACATCCTGCGCTGACTGGCCGGTCTGGTCGGCGCCCTGGGTCACATCATGGATGTTGCTTGACACCTCGTTGGTGCCGTTGGCGGCCTGTTCCACGTTGCGGGCGATTTCCTGCGTCGCCGCACCCTGTTCCTCGACGGCCGCCGAGATGGACGTGGAGATCTCGCTCATCTTGGTGATGATCTCGCCGATCGAGCGGATGGCTTCAACGGCTTCCTGGGTTGCGTCCTGAATGCCGCCAATCTGGCTGGAGATTTCCTCCGTTGCCTTGGCTGTCTGATTGGCGAGGTTTTTCACTTCCGAGGCCACAACCGCAAAGCCCTTGCCCGCGTCACCGGCGCGCGCCGCTTCGATGGTCGCATTCAGGGCCAACAGGTTTGTCTGTTCGGCGATATCGGTGATGATCGCCACAACCTCGCCGATCTTGTTGGCCGCTTCGGCCAGACCCTGAACCTTCTCGTTGGTTCCCTCGACCTCGGCCACCGCTTCGCCAGCGATATCCGTTGACTGGTTCGCCTGACGGGCGATTTCGGAGATCGATGCGCTCAGCTCCTCGGCCGCGCTGGCGACGGTCTGCACATTCGAGGAAGCGTCCTGCGATGCGGTGGAGGCGGCGTTCGCCTGCAGGCTTGTCTGCTTCGCTGTATCTTCCATTCCCTGCGCGGTGGATTGCAGTTCGGTCGCTGCCGATGCAACGGTCTGCATGGCGCTTTTCATGTTGCGCTCGAAATCGTCCGTGACGGTTCCGAAATCACGCACCTTGTTGGCCGTGAAATCGGTCGCCTTGTTGAAGACGTTCGATGCGTTAAGGAAGGCGCCTCTCAACCCACCAGGCAGGATGCGCCGGAAGTACTTGCCGTCTGCCACGTACTCCTGACAGGCCATGGATTCGCGGATATACGCATCAGACCGGTCGATGAAGCCGTTGACGGCATTCTGCATAAGTCCGATATCGCCACCTTCACGGATATTTAAAACACGCGCCTCGAAATCGCCCTGTCCGGCTCTTTCAAGGACATCTTTGGTGCGGCGGAATTCCCTGTTGGCAACCGAAATGAACCAGATGCCGACTACGGCAGAGGCGATGGTGGCGCCAAGAAGGGCAAGCTCAACGACGCCAGGCAGCCCGACAAACACCCCGACTTCAGCAAGGACGCTGGCGCCCGCAGCGGCGATCAAAGCGCCCTTAGTCTTGGAGAGAGAAGATAAACTCATCGTATGCGAGCCCCTTTTCCTTCAGAATATTCATCAGTTTCGCGTAAGCCGCGTTCATGCCTTCCTTGCGGTTGCTGTGGCTTTGTTCGAGGGCAAGCAAGTCCCTGTAGAGCGGCATGATGACGGCTTCGAGCACCTTTCGGCCCGGCACACGGCGGTTTGAGTGGTAGCCAACGATCGCGCCCGACGCATCGCGGCTGGGTGTGACATGCGCCAAAACCCAATAATGATCGCCGTTCTTCGAACGATTGACCACGTAGGCGAAGATTTCTTCACCCTTGCCCAATGTATCCCAAAGCAGCTTGAAGATGCAGCGCGGCATGTCCGGATTACGCACAAGGCTGTGGGGCTTGCCCAGAACCTCATCTTCGCCACCCCCGTAAAGCCGCAAGAAAACATCATTGGCGTAGGTGATGTGCCCCTTCAAATCCGTCTTGCTGACGATAATCTCATCCTCACCGAACGTTCTTTCCGTTCCTGTGAGGGTTACGTTTTCTGCCATTGAATTACCCCTATATCCAGATGCGGCATATTCACCGGGTCGAGTCGCCGTGAGGCG
>JAPHTL010000326.1 GCA_026193355.1 Rhodospirillales bacterium | reverse complement strand
CCGTCATGCTGTGGCTCCCGTCACGATTCGGCGGGGCGCAGCATGATCACCGCCAGTGGCGGCAGGGTCAGGGACAGCGAGAAGGGCTGTCCGTGCATGGGGATTGCTTCGGCCGTGACGACGCCGGTATTGCCGGCATTGCTTCCCCCGTAATAGGCCGAATCGGAGTTGAAGCACTCCACGTAATCGCCGGGGGCGGAAACGCCGAGGCGGAAATCGCGCCACATCATCGGTGTGAAGTTGCCGATTACATATGTATCCCCGGTTTTGCCAGCGCCGCGACGGCGGAAAGCCAGAATCGTGCGCTCGCGATCATGGCACTCGATCCACGCGAAGCCTTCGTGATCGGTGTCGCGTTCATGCAGGGAAGGCAGATCGCGGTAAAGGTGGTTGAGGTCGCGCACCAGTTTTTGCACGCCGCGATGCGCGTCGTCGTCGAGCAGGTGCCAGTCGAGGCTGCCGTCATGGTCCCATTCGGCTTCCTGGGCGAACTCACCACCCATGAACAACAGCTTCTTGCCCGGATGGGTGTACATGAAAGAGAGGTAGAGCCGCAGGTTGGCGAACCGTTGCCAGCGGTCGCCCGGCATGCGCCCGATCAGCGAACCTTTTCCATGCACCACTTCATCGTGGGACAGGGGCAGGACGAAATTCTCCTGAAAGGCATAGAGCAGACCGAAAGTCAGGTCGTCCAGGTGGTGCTGGCGATAGATCGGGTCACGCCCCATGAAACGGAGCGTGTCATTCATCCAGCCCATGTTCCACTTGAAACCGAAGCCGAGGCCGCCGAGATAGGTCGGCCTTGAAACCATCGGCCAGGCGGTGGATTCCTCGGCCACGGTGAAGGCACCGGGATGATGGCTGTAGACCAGTTCATTGAGACGCTTGAGAAAGGCGATTGCTTCCAGGTTCTCGTTTCCCCCGTACATGTTGGGGATCCATTCGCCATCCTTTCGGCTGTAATCGAGGTACAGCATCGATGCAACCGCATCGACCCGCAAGCCATCGATGTGATAGGCGTCGAACCAGAACAGGGCATTGGCGAGCAGGTAGTTGGATACCTCGTCGCGGCCGAAGTTGTAGATCAATGTTCCCCAGTCGGCGTGGCGGCCGAGCCTTGGGTCCGCATGTTCATAAAGATGCGTTCCATCGAACAGCCCCAGGCCGTGCGCGTCTTCCGGGAAATGGCCGACCACCCAGTCGAGGATCACGCCGATTCCGGCCGCGTGACAGCGTTCGACGAAGACCCGAAAATCGTTTGGCGGGCCGAAACGGCTGGTTGGCGCGAACAGGCCGATCGGCTGATAGCCCCACGATCCTTCAAAGGGGAATTCGCTTACCGGCAACAGCTCGATATGGGTGAAACCCATTTCCTTGACGTAGGGAACCAGCTCGTCGGCCATCTCCAGATAGCTCAGCGAGCGCCCCCCTTGCTCGGGGTTCCGCCGCCAGGAGCCGAGATGAACTTCGTAGATACTGATCGGGTCCTGGCATCTGGCGGTCTCGGCGCGACGTTTCATCCATGCATCGTCCGACCACTCATGGCCATGCAGGTCATATACGATCGAAGCCGTGCCGGGGGCCTGCTCCATGAACGTGGCGTACGGATCGGCCTTGAGCGGAACAAGATCGCCGTTCTGGGCCTTGATTTCGAACTTGTACAGCGTACCTTCACCAATGCCGGGAATGAAGATTTCCCAAATGCCGCAACCTGGGTGAACGCGCATGGAATGGCGCCGCCCGTCCCAGTCGTTGAAGTCGCCGACAACGCTTACCCGCCGAGCGTTCGGCGCCCATACCGCGAACAGGACGCCCTCGACGCCTTCGACGGTCATCACATGCGCACCCAGTTTTTCGAAGGAGCGGAAATGATTGCCTTCCGACAGAAGATGGCGGTCAAATTCGCTCAGCACCGGCGCGAAGCCGTAGGGATCGTCGATGTCGCGGGATTGGCCGTCGATCGTCACGCGAAGCCGATAACTGAACCGTTTGCTGTGTTTGGCCATGTGGACGGTGAACAGGCCCGCAGGGTCCGCCGGCGTCATCCGGGCGGCAACTTTGCCGGTGCCCGTGTCAACAACATCGACGACCTCGGCCCCGGGTACGAACGCCCGCACCCACAGGCCCTGTTTCCCTCCCCCATGCATGCCGAGATAGGAGAACGGGTCATGGTGCTCGGCGTTAACGATCGCCAATGCGGCATCATCGAGTGAGGTGCGGGCCATTTTTAATACCAGTGGGGGGTGTCAGCTTTTCGGTTTGGCCGAGGGTTTTCGCGTTTTTGCCTTGGCTTTCGCCGGCGCTTT
>JAPHTL010000169.1 GCA_026193355.1 Rhodospirillales bacterium | reverse complement strand
TGCAGGACAGCGACGCCCTGGGCCAGTCCACCGTTCAGGAAGGTTCCTTCCAGACGCAGCGGCAGCAACCCGATTCCGTCCACGGGGAGGGTTTCCTCCCGCCCCACGAGTTCGGAACCGCAGACAAGCTCCGAGAGGACCATGGCCACGGTCTCGAGGGTTTCCAGTTCCTCTTCCGAATATTGTCGCTTTGTCCGGTTCTGAACCGCCAGAACACCAATAACGCGCCCTTCCCGGACCAGTGGAACACCCATCATCGAATGAAAGGCTTCTTCCCCCGTTTCCGGCCTGAAGGCGAAACTTGGATGATTCTGGGCATCTGAAAGGGCAAGCGGCGAAGCGTGGGCGGCGATTTCACCGATAAGCCCCTCGCCAAGACGCAACCTGGTCTTGTGCACGGCCGAGGGCTTCAGGCCCTGGGTGGCGAAAAGCTCCAGCACTTCGCCAGCGCGAAGAAGATAGACGGAGCAAACCTCGGTCACGAGGTCAGCGGCAATGGCCGTAACGACCTTCCCCAATCGTTCCTGGGCGGTGCCTGAGCCGGCCATGACATCGCGCAGGCGCGAGAGCAGCCTGCGGGTGCTTGAAATGGGATGGGCCGCGCTCATCTGTTGTAAGCCCCCGAACGCCGCCGGTCCACGGCAGCTCTTAGAATATTCGTTACCCGTCCCCGAAGGGAGGGGTCAGGAGCGCCCCCTCTCGGCAAGGGCTTCTGTCGCCTGCCTGACAAGTTCGTCAAGGATTTCAACGGTAGGCTGTTCACGGGTCACCATGCCGACACTCTGCCCCGCCATTATGGAACCATTCTCGACGTCGCCGTCAATGACCGCGCGTTGCAGGGCGCCCGCCCAGAATCGTTCGATAGCCAGATGCCCTTCCTTGGCGTCCAGTTCGCCACGATCGACCCTGCCGATAACGTCACGCTGGATCGCCATGAACTGTTCGGTTCCCTTGTTCGAAAGGGCCCGAACGGGAAATACGGGGAAACGGCTGTCGAGTTGAACCGTCGGAACGGCATCGCGTGACGAGGCCCTGATAAAGGCCTTTTTGAAGTTTGGATGCGCGATGCTTTCCGTGGCGCAAACGAACCGGGTTCCCAACTGGCACCCTGCCGCACCCATTTCGAGGTACGAGAGAATCGCCTCTCCACGCCCGATCCCGCCCGCCACGAAAACGGGAACATCCGTCACATGCGGCAGTATTTCCTGGGCGAGGACGCTGGTCGAAACCGGTCCGATATGGCCGCCCGCTTCCGCGCCTTCGATAATCAGCGCATCAACGCCATTGCGCACCAGCCGCTTGGCCAGCGCCAGCGCAGGCGCAAAACAGATCACCTTCGCCCCATTGTCCTTGACCCGCTTGATCGAAGACGACGCGGGCAACCCGCCTGCCAGAACCACATGGCTGACGGCATGGTCGGCGCAGACATCGATCAGGGCATCCAGATCGGGATGCATGGTGATCAGGTTGACCCCGAACGGCTTGTCGGTCAGCGCCCGGGTGGCGGCGATCTCTTCGGCCAATTGCTCAGGCTTCATTGATCCACAGGCGATCACCCCGAAGCCGCCGCCGTTCGATATGGCGGAAACCAGATAACGCTCGGAAACCCATGACATGGCGCCGCCCAGGATGGCGTAGTTGCTGCCGAGGAACGCGCGACCGCGTCCCCACAGGCCGTCAAGCCTTTCCCGGGGGTCTGACAATGTCACAAGGTTATTCCCTGTCGAGTCCATATGCGCTGTGCAGCGAACGCAGGGCCAGTTCCAGATAGTCCTCGGAGATCAGGACGCTGACCTTGATCTCGGAGGTGGAGATGACCTGGATATTGATCCCCTTCTCGGCCAGGGCCTGAAACATGGTCTGGGCCACGCCGGCATGGGAACGCATGCCCACGCCCACCGCCGAGATCTTGACCACCTTGGGGTCGGACTGAAGGGAACGGAAGACAATCGCATCCTTGTGGGATTCGATCACCTTGATGGCGCGGTCGAGATCGCCGCGCGTCACCGTGAAGGTGAGGTCGGTCGTCTCGCCATTCTCGGACACATTCTGGACGATCATGTCCACGTTGATACTGGACTCGGCGAGCGGTCCGAAGATCCCTGCCGCGATACCGGGACGGTCCGCCACGCCGAGAAGGGTGATCTTCGCCTCATC
>JAPHTL010000270.1 GCA_026193355.1 Rhodospirillales bacterium | reverse complement strand
GGGTCAGACTCGGACTTGACCAGCTTCGGCAAATCCCGTCTGCTTTTGGGGTATCGGCGGACTGCTTTCGTGCATAACCCGTTTATGAGTCCATGACCCAACGTTCCAGAATAGACGGGTATTGCAAACGCAATTGATCTTTGCCCCCCTTCGCGCCCCTGTTCATCAGGGCCGGGGCGCGCTAGCCTTTCCATGATACGCGGAAGGGAGTCGCGGTTTCGTGGAATACGTCCTGCACATCCTTATCGTTCTTCTCGCCGCACGGCTTCTGGGCCGTGCCGCCCAGCATTTCGGCCAGCCGGCATCGGTGGGGCAGATTCTGGCCGGGGTGTTCGTCGCCCTCGCCGTAACCAGCTTCGCCGCCGACATTCCCGTCATCGGCACCTTGCCGCACAGCCCGGCGGTGGATGTCATCGCGCAGGTCGGCATCTTCTTCCTGCTGTTGTATACGGGGATCGAGATGCGCCCCTCCGAGATCGCCGCGCACGAAAAGGAAGCCTTCGCCGTGGCGCTGGGCGGTGTGGCCGTGCCGCTGGTCATCGGTTTCGCGCTGGCCTGGCACATCCTTCCCGAAAGCGATGCAAGGCCGGTGCAGGCCTTCGTCGTCGGCGTGGCGCTGTCGGTCTCGTCCATATCGGTCGCGGCCAAGGTGTTTCAGGATTTCCGCCTGCTGCATCATCCCATCGGCGAAGTCGTCGTCGCCGCGGCCATCATCGACGATGTGATCGGGCTGGTCCTGCTGGCCGTGCTGACCAGCATGATCGCCACCGGCCACCCGCCGGACGTTCAAAGCCTGGCGACGCTGGGCGCGGAGGTCATCGCCTTCTTCGTCATCACCGGATTTATCGGAGCGAAGGTCTATCCCCACATCTGGCGGTGGGTCGGCAAGGCGCATGTGCCGGGCTCCTACCTCGGCGCACTGCTGACCATCGCGCTGGCCTATTCCCTGCTGGCCGAGGCGCTGGGCCTTCACGCGGTGCTTGGCCCCTTCATGGCGGGCTTGTTCTTCGACCGCAAGCGGGTGGGCAAAAAGGCCTATGACCACATCGACAGGGTGGTCGGCGCGGTGACGGCCGGCGCGCTGGGTCCGCTGTTCTTCGCCGCCATCGGCATGACGATCGACCCGCGCGCGGCGGGCGCAATCCCCGGCATCCTCACCCTGCTGGTCGCTGCGGCGGTACTGGGGAAATTGATCGGCTGCGGGATACCCGCCTGGCTGTTCGGCCCGCACCGGATGCGCGATGCGATGGCCGTGGGCGTGGGCATGGGCGGGCGCGGGGGCGTGGAGTTGTTCATCATCGCCATCGCTTTCAAAAGCGGGCTGTTCGATACGGGAGACAGGACGGAGCCGGTTCTGTCGAACCTTTATTCGGCGCTGGTCCTGATGGCGGTGATCAGCGCCGCCCTGACGCCGGTGCTGTTGCGCCTCGTCCTGCATCGCAGGAGGAATGACACGGGAGAGCAAGGGGGTAATTAGGCCGATGATGGCCTACAAACCGCCGGATTCCGGATCGATCGGCAGGTTCACCTTGAGCGCCAGCCTGACAAGCTGCGCCCGGTTCTGTACCCCGGTTTTTCGCAGGACCTGCTTGATGTAATTCCGCACCGTTTCCCGCGTGACGTTCCGGGCCTCGGCCACCTCTTCGGTTCCAAGGCCCTCCGCAACCAGCCTGCAGACCTCTGATTCCGTGTCGGTCAAACCGTAAAGCGATTGCATCCCCCTGGTTGAAACAACATCGGTTTTCGCCGGGTCCACGATAAAAACCAGCGCTCCCCTGAACTGCTTCTCGATTTCACCGTCCTCCCGAACCGGCGACACTTCAACGAAATAGGAGGCCTCACCCGATCGACGAGGCAGGTCAAACACGGTTTCCGCGCAATTATCACCCGCCTGCGAAGTATGAACGGCCCTTTCTATCGCCGCTTTCAACTCCCCCCGCAGGGATTCATCGGACGGGCGCAGGTGGCCGTCGCGTGAAATGGATATCCCGTCACGCGCATCCACAATGCGTTCCGCCTCCGCATTCCGGATGACGACAGCCCCCGATGGCGCCAGGATGAATACGCCAACATGAAACCGGTCCAGTGCGGTCAGCACGCCACTGAACCGGCTGCGCAGCACGCCGAAGGCGCGGCTGAGCTCCAGCGCCTTGGCGAAATGCTCCAGAAACAGTTCACCGACCCGCTGCTCGGCCTCGGTTATTCCACCTCGTTCTTCCGCGTACATGACCATCAGGATATCGGTCCACGCGCGTTCCAGATTCAGGCGGCTGGAAGCCCCGCGCAGAAGATTGAAATTCCGGCGCAGCCATTGCATCGCCGGGCGCGACCGGAGGGCCGCCACCGAATCCAGATCAAGCATTTCAAGGTCGTGCATAAACCCCCGCTCGGTGCTTGCCGACAGCTTGACGAAGGGCGAAGGACCTGCGGTTGGGTTTGTGAACTGGGCCTGATATTCATCGATAAGAGACGGGCTGAAATTGGACGTCATCGCCCTCAGACGGTATTCATTGTAAACGGGGTCATGAAGGACGACGCCAGCCAGGGTCGCCCCCACCATCGGGGCAAAAGCGTCCAGAACCTCCGGCCATTTATCCGGACGCAAGGGCAAGTCATAGATTCGCGACACCAGATCAAGGCATCCTGAATCAAGCTTACCATCCGCAGAAATCCGTATCCCCACAGGGAGCCCCCAACTCTCTGTTTATCCTCCGCAAACAGCTTACTCATTGTAGGCTTCTAAAAAAACCCTCCCCCGCGCATACACCCCCCCAATGGGAGGTGATGGCGGCAAATCGTTAAACTAGAATGGTTCTTGTAACCGGATCGTCTTTCACGGAGGGGAGGGGTTTTCCGTGCTGATGGGTGAAAAACGCGCGCTGCGAATTCCACGTGGGCAGAATCGATATATTACAAGTATCTATCTGGAGAAGCCCTTCTGGCTGACGCTTGAGGAAATGGCCGACGAATTCGGCATTTCCTTGCCGGAGCTTGTCTCACATATTGACGGCAGGTACGAAAACAGCGGGAACGCTCCGCGAAATCTGGCTTCGTGCCTGCGTGTCGCCTGCCTGTCATGGCAGACCGACAGAAAGCTCTGATGCTATCTGCGCTGCTGTCCGAGGATAGATTTGATCTTTGAGTTCCGCCCCGAAACGGTGCGCACGTTCGCCGACGATCTGGCGTCACGCGACGCCATCCGCCGCGCCGAACTGTTCATGCGCAAGCACATGGCCCCCCACGCCAAATGAACCGAGGGAGCAGAAGCACGAGGCGTCGACTACCTTTTCGCTTCGTCTGTCTTGATGCCGTGATGCTCCCACAGGGTGAGGATAAAGGCTTCGGCGAGTTCCGCAGCCTGCGCGGCGTCAGCGCCGAAAATTCGTTTTTCGTCGCCAAGAACCTCCGGACAAACGACGACGCATGAATATTCCTCGTGCGCTTGCGTTTTTTCCGGCACCCGGATTTCGGCCATAACCTGAACGGCGGCGCCCGAAGC
>JAPHTL010000079.1 GCA_026193355.1 Rhodospirillales bacterium | reverse complement strand
TCGATGAACAGGCCGCCGATGGTCTTGCGCTTCTTTTCGGGGTCGGTGACGCCCTCGATGGCCTTGAGGAACACGTCGGATGCGTCCCGGTGGACCAGTTGCAGGTTGTAGTGGTCGCGGAACATGGAGATCACTTCTTCCGGCTCATCCTGGCGCATGAAGCCGTGATCGACGAAAACGCAGGTCAACTGGTCGCCGATCGCTTCGTGCAGCAGAACCGCGACGACGGAGGAATCGACGCCGCCGGAAAGGCCCAGGATCACCTTGCCGTCGCCGACCTGGGCGCGCACCTTGGCGATCTCCTGTTCGCGGAAGGACGCCATGGTCCAGTCGCCGGAACAGCCGCAAACACGGTGGGTGAAGTTGTTGATCAGTTTCGTGCCGTGCGGGGTGTGAACGACCTCGGGGTGGAACTGCACACCGTAAAAATGCTTCTCGTCGTTGGCTATGGCGGCAAAGGGCGAGGCGTCGGAGGTGGCGACGACGCGGAAGCCTTCGGGAATGGCGTCGATCTTGTCGCCGTGGCTCATCCATACCTGTTCGCGTGCGCCCACGTCCCACACGCCGTGGAACAGTTCGCAATCGGCCGTCACGTCAACGAAAGCGCGGCCGAATTCACGATGGTTCGATTCCTCGACCTTGCCGCCCAGCTGCGCGACCATGGTCTGTTCGCCATAGCAGATGCCCAGAACCGGCAGGCCCATGGAGAACAGTTCATCCGGCGCGCGCGGGGTGTCGATGCCGGTGACCGAGGCTGGGCCGCCCGAAAGGATCACGCCCTTGGGATCAAAGGCGCGGATACTGTCGCCGTCGACCTTGTTGAAGGGGTGGATCTCGCAATAAACGCCGCTCTCACGCACCCGGCGTGCAATCAACTGCGTTACCTGTGATCCGAAATCGATGATGAGAACCCGTTCCGCCATTGGTCTTCGTCCGCCATGAAAAAAAGAGTCTGAATAATAGAGTCTGGCCGGGGTTTCCGGCCCTGAAAAGGGGTATAGCTGATGGTGTGGTTTTTCGCCAGTCCTGCGTTGGACGGCTAGCCGGCAAACAGCCCGAAAACGGCTTCAAAAGCGCGGTAAATGGGGTTGTCAGGGTTGTCCCGGATCAGCTTTGCGGTGATCGACAGGGACACGACAACCAGCAGCGGGCGCACCACCCGTCCGCCCCAGGTGATCACGGTGCGTGAACCGATCTGTGCGCCGATGATCTGCCCGGCCGCCATGACCAGACCGGCGCTCCATACGATATGCCCGGCCAGCCCGAAAACCAGAAGCGAGGTCACGTTGCTGGTGAAATTGACGATCTTGGTGTGCGCCGTGGCCTTGATCATGTTGAAGCCGAGCAGCGCGACATAGGCGATGGCCCAGAAGGAACCCGTTCCGGGGCCGAAAAATCCGTCGTAGAACCCCAGCGTCAGGCCAAACACCAGTGAAAAGGCGCCGATTCCCATGCGCCGATGGGCGTCAACGTCGCCGACCCGCGGGCTGAACAGGAAATATCCCGCGACAATGACCAGAAGGACGGGGATGACGCCTTGAAGAATCGTCGCATCGATCATCTGCACCGCGATGGTCCCGGCGATGGCGCCGATGGCCGTGAATATGATGGCGGGGATCATGTCGCGCAGGGACACATGGCCCTTGCGCAGGAAGTGGACGGTGGCGGAAAGCGTGCCGAACGAGCCCTGGAACTTGGTCGTCGCCAGCGCCTGAACGGGGGGCAGGCCAGCCCACAGAAGGGCCGGAATGGCCAGAAGGCCGCCGCCCCCGGCGATGGAATCGACGAAGCCCGCGATCAGGCCGACCACGAACAGAATCGCCAGAATATCAAACGGCAGGATTTCCATCCCGCGTCCTTTCCGCCCCTGACCGGGGCCGCCCAGTGGCTATTCCGCGGCCTTGGTCCCGGTTTTCGATTCGTCGTGGTAGATCTCGCCGCCCTCTTCGCGGAATTTCTCGGACATGTCCTTCATGCCCTGATCGGCGAAATCACGCACTTCCTGGCTGATCTTCATGGCGCAGAACTTCGGCCCGCACATGGAACAGAAATGCGCCAGCTTTGCCCCTTCGGCGGGCAGGGTCTCGTCGTGGTAGGCCAGCGCCGTATCCGGGTCCAGCGCCAGATGAAACTGGTCGCGCCAGCGGAAGCTGAACCGCGCCCGGCTCATCGCATCATCGCGCAGGCGCGCGCCGGGGTGGCCCTTGGCCAGATCCGCGGCATGGGCGGCGATCTTGTAGGCGATAACCCCTTCCTTGACGTCCTCGCGGTCGGGAAGGCCCAGATGTTCCTTGGGCGTG
>JAPHTL010000040.1 GCA_026193355.1 Rhodospirillales bacterium | reverse complement strand
CCGCTGGTCAGCGGCACGGTACCAAGCCAGAGGAAACCCATCCCGGCGGAGAACAGCAAAACCGTTGTCTGTGTCACGGGCAGGGCTAAAAACAGCGCGATGATGATCGCACGCCCGAGGTATATGCCGGACAGAAGGTATTTCATCCGATAGCGCGTGCCGAGACGTCCCGCCATGTAGGTGCCGATCATGTTGCAAAACCCGATCAGGGCCAGCGCCGTGGCGCTGAGCATCGGCGGCATGTTGCAGGTCGACAGATACATGGGCAGGTGGGTCGCGATGAAGGCGACATGAAAACCGCAGACGAAGAACCCGGCGTTCAGAAGCCAGAAGCTGCCGACGCGGGATGCCTCGCTCACCGCTTGGGTGATGGTCTGGTCCTCGGCGTCCTCTTCGGTTTGTTCCGCCTTGCCGCGGAGCGGCAGGGCCAGCAGCGCCATTGTGCCGGACATCAGCGCCAGAACAACCAGCGCCGCCGACCATCCCCACAGGTCGATCAGACCTTGTGAGACAGGGGCCATGGCGAATTGCCCGAACGAACCGCCAGCGGCCGCCAGACCCAAAGCGGCGGGCCGCTTCGCCGGTGGCGTTGCGCGTCCCACCGCGCTCAGCACCATGGGGAAACCGGTGGCGGCGACACCCATGCCGACCAGCAACCCAGCGCCCAGATGGAATATGCCCTGGGTGCTGCTGAACGCCATGACCATGGTGCCGACAAGATAAAGCGCCGCACCCGCTACGAGGGTCCGCGCGGTTCCGTATTTATCGGCGAGCATGCCTGTGACGGGCTGAAGAAGGCCCCACAGCAGATTCTGCACGGCCAGCGCCAGCGAGAACACGCCCATCTTCCAGCCGAGGCTGTGGCTCATCGGTTCCAGAAACAGGCCGAAACTTTGTCGGATGCCCATGCTGAGCGACAGGATAAGCGCACCGCAAATCAGGATCAGCAGGGCCCGGTTGCGCAGAAAAATCATGTGTCTGTCCCTCCCGGATTTTCCAGTTGGGGTGCGCGCCGTCCCCTGACAAGGGCGGAGAACGTACCGGGCCTGCTCAACACCAATGTATTGCCCCACAGTACAATAACGACGCCGAGCAGCGCGGGCGTTGTCCAGTGATAGCCCTCAAACAGTGTCGAAAGGGTCAGGGCGATGATCGGAAACATGACCGAGGCATAGGCGGCGCGATCCGAACCAATGCGAACTTGCAACGTCAGATAGGCGGCAAAGGCGATGACCGTCGCCATGATGCTCAGATGTCCCAGTGACAGGATGTAACCCCAGGAGGGATCGAAGGTGAATTCCTTTCCTGCGATCAGCGCGAATAGGGTCATGAAAAGCGCGCCATAGGCCATGCCCCAGGCGTTGGACTGAACCAGCGGTCGCCCCGCCATGGCGCGTTTCGCCGAGAACACCATGCCCAGCGAGGCTGATATCGTGCCGCCAATGGCGAAGATAAAGCCCTTGATGCCCGCATCGCCGAACCGGAAGGCGGTGACTTCGGGTGAGAAAATCAGAACGATGCCGCAGACGCCGAGGAGCGCGCCGACCAGCACGCGGGGCCGCACCCGCGCCCCCATCATCCACGCGGCGTTGGCAATGTTGAAGATGCTCAGCATCGAGAAGACCACGGAAAGGAGGCCGGTGGCCATGTACTGCCCGCCCAGATACATGAGGAAGAAGTTGGTGGAAAACAGCAGCATGCCCAGCAAGGCGAGCGAAGCATGTTCCCGCAAAGGGAAGCCGAGGCGGCGACCGCTCAGCAGGCAGAACGCGATCATCACGCTTGCCGCGATATAGAAACGATAGGCGACCGACACCTCGGGCGCGACGATTCCCAACTGGAAACGAATCGCCAGCCAGCTCGTTCCCCACAAAACGACAACCGTCGCGTAGAGAAGGACGTTTGCGAGGGGGCCCTCTTTCACCGGCCGGGGCCTTTGTCTCTGCGATCATTCTTTGCCATGATTTCACCCATCGTTGAGCGCTATCATTAAGCCGTTATCGGACGATCAGCAAGGGGCGCGCCGTTGCGTCGTGTGCGGAAAACGGTTGCTCCGCCCCGCGCCATGGATTAGCTAAGGGCCATGCGTTTTCTGGATCAAATTCCCCTGTTCCCCCTCGCCCTTGTGGCGATCGCTTTTGGCCTTGCGCCGTTCACGCCCGAACCGCACCTCGTCGAAAAGACACGAATGCTGATGGCCGGGGAACTGGTGCGCCTCATCGATATCTTCGACTTTCTGTTTCATGGTGTTCCGCTGCTGCTGCTGGTCGTTCGACTGGCCCGCGCGGCAATCACCCGCGCCTGAAGGAGACCGTTCCGTGTCCAATCCCATCATGTTCGCCCTGAAAACCGACCCTGCGAAACTTCTGGGCGCGATGACCACCGATGAACTGAAGGAACTGGCCGGGGCCTGTGTCCGGCTGCTGGAACGACGCGGCAAGGAAGGCGACCGCGAAGCCGCCCCGGCGATGATGTCCCTGATCCGCGCCTTGCAGGAAGTCGAGATCCACTAGGCGAGCGGGGATCAGTCGCGCAACTGCGGCAGGTCCTTG
>JAPHTL010000112.1 GCA_026193355.1 Rhodospirillales bacterium | reverse complement strand
GCAGGTGCTTCTTCAGCTGCAGGTGCTTCAGCGACCGGAGCCTCAGCAGCGACCACCTCTACCGGCGCATCTTCAGCTGCCCCGACGTCGCCGCCGGTCGCCTGAATTTCAGCCTGAATACCATCCAGAACCGAACCAGCGATCATGTCGCAGTAAAGGGTGATGGCCCGAATGGAGTCATCGTTGCCAGGGATTGCGTAATCAATGCCCGCAGGGCTGCTGTTGCTGTCGAGAACGGCAACGACGGGAATGCCAAGCTTGTTGGCTTCCTGAATCGCAATCGATTCCTTGACCGTGTCGATGATAAACAGAATGTTGGGCAGCCCACCCATTTCCTTGATGCCGCCAAGGGCGCGATCCAGCTTTTCCATTTCACGGGTCAGATTGAGAAGCTCTTTCTTCGTGAAGCCGGCCGTATCGCCGCCAAGCTGGCCTTCAAGTTCACGCAGGCGCTTGATGGAATTGGAAATCGTCTGCCAGTTGGTCAGCATGCCGCCCAGCCAGCGGTGGTTGACGTAGTACTGGCCACAGCGTTTCGCCGTCTCGGCAACCTTTTCCTGCGCCTGACGCTTGGTGCCGACGAAAAGAACGCGACCGCCGGAAGCGACGACATCGCGAACCGCCTGCATTGCCGAATGCAGCATGGGAACGGTCTGCTGAAGATCGAGAATGTGAATGCCATTGCGAACGCCGAAGATGTATTGCTCCATCTTCGGATTCCAACGACGGGTGGTGTGGCCGAAATGAGCACCAGCTTCAAGAAGCTGACGCATGGTGAACGCCGGAAGCGCCATGATCTCTTTTCCTTCTCCGGTTGAACCTCCGCGGGTGTGGTCCGGAAACCCGGACACCGGAGCGAACAATCCGACGAATTTGCGTCGGCGCCGCGAACCCACGTGCGTTTTGGTGGGCGGTAGATACCCCCGGACCACTAGGAATGCAAGGACAAAACGCCCTCTAGATCTCCTGGACCTCGACAATGCCGGGGATGGACCGAACCGCCTGAAACAGCGCGGGCGAAATCGCGTATCCCTGGCCAAGACGCAGCGTGACCTCGGCCGAGCCACCAAGGGGCGTAATCAGGTGCACCTCACCGCGTCCCCTGCCCTGTTGTTGCAGGATATCCTTGAGCGGTCCGAGCGGTGCCTCGTTATCGATATGGATCAACAAACCGGCAGCGGTGCGCGCGGCAACGGCATCAAGCGATTCAATGCTGCTGGCCGTATACCGGACATTTTCCCCCTCGAATTGGGCGGAAGCCTTGATGAAAAGCGATTGCCCGACCTCAAGCAACTCGCGGCAGACGCCTAAAAGATCGGAAAAAATCGTTACTTCAAAGGCGCCTGTTGCATCCGACAACTGGACAAAGGCGAATTTGTTGCCCTTGGCCGACGTGCGCTCTTTCTTGGAAATCACGGTTCCAACCAGATGAACCGGTCCGGATTGACCGTTTCGCAGAATTTCGGATTGGGTGCTGGCCTTAAGGCGCTTGAGGCTCTTTCCATAGGCGTCCAGGGGATGCGCAGAAAGATAAAAACCGATGGCGTCGAATTCGTTCTTCAGGCGGTCCATCAGGGCCCATTCAGGCACATCGGGCAATTTTGCCGCGGCAACAGCTGCTGGCTCGTCAGCGCCGAACAGGCCAATCTGCGAACTTTCACGGTCGGAACTTGCCGCAGCCGCATGGCGCAGAAGGAATTCGATTCCATCGAACATCTGGCGCCGATTTTCGTTGAGGCCGTCGAATGCGCCTGCCTTCACAAGATTTTCGAGCTGCCGCTTGTTGACCTGCCTTGCATCAAGGCGGCTGGCGAATTCAAAGGGCTCCTTGAAGGGCTGGTTGGACTCGCGCTCCTGCACCAGGGCCTCCATAGCCCCTTCACCGACATTCTTGATTGCCGCAAGCGCATAGCGGATCGCTTTTTTCCGCTCTCCGCCTTCCTTGACGGTCTCAACCCTGAAGCGAACGCCGGAGCGGTTGATGTCCGGAGGCAACAGGCCGATGCCAAGACGGTCAAGCTCCTGCCTGAAAACATTGAGCTTATCGGTGTTGTTGATATCCAGCGTCATTGATGCCGCCAGAAATTCGACCGGAAAATTCGCCTTCAGATAAGCCGTCTGATAGGCCACAAGGGCATAGGCGGCGGCATGGGACTTGTTGAAACCGTAGCTGGCGAATTTCGCCACAAGATCAAAGATATCCGAGGCCTTTTGCGTGGGAACACCCCGCGCCGTTGCGCCATCGACGAAAATCTGGCGCTGCTGGTCCATTTCTGACTGTATTTTCTTGCCCATCGCGCGCCGCAAAAGGTCAGCGCCGCCAAGTGAATACCCGGCAAGCTCCTGCGCGATCTGCATCACCTGTTCCTGATAGATGATGATGCCGTAGGTTTCCTCAAGGATGGGCTTCAGCGTCGGATAGAGGTAATCGGGCTCCTCTGCGCCATGCTTGCGGTTGATGTAGCTGGGGATGTTGTCCATCGGACCTGGGCGATAAAGCGCCACAACAGCGATCAGATCTTCCAGAGTATCGGGTCGCATGTTCCTCAGAACATCGCGCATTCCCGCGCTTTCAAGCTGGAAGACGCCCGTTGCGTCCCCTCTTCCCAGCATCTCGAACGTTTTTGCGTCATCAAGGGGAAGATTGGAAAGGTCCGGAACATTCGAATCGCCGCTTTCCGCAATCAGATTGAGGGCGGTTGACAGAACCGTCAGGGTCTTGAGGCCGAGAAAATCGAACTTCACCAGACCGGCCGACTCCACATGCTTCATGTTGAACTGTGTAACAGGCATGTCGGACCGTGGGTCACGATAGAGCGGAATCAATTCATCCAGCGGGCGATCGCCGATGACGACACCGGCGGCATGGGTCGAGGCATGTCGATAAAGCCCCTCCAGCTTCCGGGCGATACCAACCATTCTGGCGACGGCATCCTCATTGCGGATCATTTCCCGAAGTTGGGGTTCGCCGTTGATCGCCTGCTCCAGATTTACGGGGTTGGCGGGATTGTTGGGGACCAGTTTGCAAATACGGTCCACCTGTCCGTACGGCATCTCGAGAACCCGGCCAACGTCGCGCAAGACGGCCCGCGCCTGCAACTTTCCAAACGTGATGATCTGGGCGACGCGATCGCGCCCATACTTCCCCTGAACATAACGGATAACCTCGTCCCGCCTGTCCTGGCAGAAGTCGATGTCGAAGTCGGGCATGGACACGCGTTCGGGGTTCAAAAAGCGCTCGAAAAGAAGTCCGAACCGCAATGGGTCAAGATCGGTGATCGTCAACGCCCAGGCAACCACGGAGCCCGCGCCGGACCCGCGCCCCGGTCCAACAGGAATATTGTTGTCCTTCGACCATTTGATAAAGTCGGCAACAATCAGGAAGTACCCGGGAAACCCCATCTGCACGATGACGTTCAACTCGTATTCCAGGCGCTCCCGGTAGGGTTTGGCAGTGGCTTCGCGTTCCTCGGCAGACATGCCCGGCGTCCAGATCTGCGCCTTCAGGCGCTCCTCCAGCCCCTCTGCGGCCTGATGGCGAAGCTCCTGCTCCTCCGAGCGGCCATCGCCGCAGTCATAGGGCGGCAGGATCGGATCGATCTTTTCGACCATGAAACCACAACGTCGCGCGACGACAAGGGCATTGTCGTAGGCTTCGGGAAGGTCCTGGAACAGCGCGCGCATTTCGTCGGGGGACTTGAAGTAATGTTCCGGCGTCAGCCGTCGCCTCTCGTTCTGCCCGACATAGGTTCCCCCATCGATGCAGATCAGGGCGTCGTGGGCCTCGTACATGTCGCGGGTCGGAAAGAAGGCCTCATTCGTCGCGACAAGGGGAAGGTCGAACTTGTAGGCAAGGTCCAGAAATCCGCTTTCGGTTTTCCGCTCCTCATCCATGCCGTGGCGCATGATTTCGACGTAAAGACGGCCGGGAAAGGCCTCCGACAGACGGACGAGCGTCTCTTTTGCTGCATCGTTCTGCCCTTCGAGTATCAGACGGCCAACAGGGCCAAGCGGGCCGCCGGTCAGCGCGATCAACCCCTCGCCGTGCTCGGCAAGATCATTGAAGGAAACCTGCGGTTCCGCATTGTCTCCGCCATCGAGATAGGCGCGACTGAACAGCTTCAGAAGGTTTCGGTACCCCGTTTCGTCCTTGACGAGAAGCACGACCTGATCAGGGCGGTCGAGGGCGACGTTGCGCTGGCCGGGCGCGCTTTCCCGACCGGCTTCGCGGGTGACGTTGATCTGCGCACCGATAATCGGCTGCACACCGGCGGCGGCGCAGGCGCCGGAGAATTCCAGTCCGCCGAAAAGGTTGCTGCTATCCGTGCAGGCCAGAGCCGGCATGCCTAGGGTGCGGCACAGGCCGACGATATCCTTGATACGGTTTGCCCCCTCCGAAAGGGAATAGGCCGTATGGACCCGCAGATGAACAAAATCAGCATGTGACATGGGAAGAATGATTCCATACACCTGCCGATATGTCAGCAGATGTTGCGTGGTTTCTTCGTCTTATCCACAAGAAATCGTGGCGTCAGCCACTGACGAGATGGCCATCTTCCAGTCGGAGAGTACGATCCATGCGCTTCGCCAGTTCCGGATTGTGCGTGGCGATCACGGCCGCCAGCCCCGCCCCGCGCACAAGCTGCATAAGCAGGTTGAACACGGCGTCCGCCGTATGCGGGTCGAGATTCCCAGTTGGTTCATCGGCCAGAAGAACATCCGGCGCATTGGCAAGGGCGCGGGCGATGGCGACCCGCTGTTGCTCCCCCCCTGAAAGACGCCCTGGACGATGCTCCACCCTGTCGGCCAGCCGCATGCAGGACAGCAACTCCATCGCCCGCACCCGTGATTCCTTGCGGCTCAGGCCTCGCAATATCTGGGGAATCATCACGTTTTCCAGCGCCGAAAACTCCGGCAGAAGGTGATGGTACTGATAAACGAAGCCGATCTTTTCCCTGCGCATGCGGGTCCGGGCGTCATCGCGCATTCCGTTGCATGAGTTCCCCGCCAGAGAGACTTCTCCACCATCGGGTTTCTCGAGAAGGCCCGCAATCTGCAAAAGCGTCGATTTGCCCGAACCGGATGGGCCAACCAGGGCAATGATCTCACCGCGCCTGATGGTCAGATCAACGCCCTTGAGAACGTCAAGATGGCTGGCGCCTTGCTTGAATCGCCGCGTCACGCCACGCAGTTCAAGGGCCGGGACAAGCGCGTCGATGCCTTCGACCGTGCCAAAACGATCACTCATAGCGTAACGCTTCCACAGGATCGGTCTTCGCCGCTCGCCATGATGGGTAAATCGTCGCCAGAAATGAAAGACCGATACCCATACCAACCACCGCCGCAACTTCCGTGGGGTCGACCCGCGCGGGCAATTTGGAGAGGAAATAGATTTCAGCGGCGAAAAGTTCGGTTCCGGTCAATCCTTGCAAGGCCTGACGGATGGATTCGATATTCGCGGCAAACGAAAGACCCAACGCAAACCCGGCCAGTGTTCCGAT
>JAPHTL010000018.1 GCA_026193355.1 Rhodospirillales bacterium | reverse complement strand
CTCGGCATGGCCGGTGGTATCCGTGCAGACGTCCTTGTAGTTGGGATTGTCGAGATGGCCGCCTTCGTAGCCGACCGCCGTTTCCACAACGCCCGGCAGATCCTGAAACGCCAGTTCCACGCCCCAGAAACAACCCGCTCCGAATGTCGCCTTTTCGATCGCCATGGTTTGCCCCGCCATAATTTCTTCTGGATGAAAGATGGGGTGTCCTGCGGCGCGCGCAAGCCTGTTTGGCGGCGCACCCGGTGGAATGAAACAAAAGCGCCAAAGCAGAAGGAAATGAAACTAAATTGAAAACATGTATATAAAGTAATGAATTTATGTAAAACAAAAGGTATACATGAGGTAACTATAAGTATTGTGCAGCACGCAAAAAAACATAATTTATGATTGTGCGCATATTTGGTTTTTTGTTTGCTTTCAATTTATTGTTGATCTTGCCCAGATTCTTTTATATAAGCCGTCACTCGCTCCCATGTAACAATGATTTTCCGAGTAGATCGCCATGATTTACTTGCGGGCAAATATATGAAGGCCCTTGACGGGCGGCAGAGTGACTGCCCCGGAATAATTGCCAGAGAGAGAGTCTGATTTTTATCCGACCACCATCACTGCAAGACGGCAGCGCGGTATTTGCGTTGATCGAATCGAGCCCGCCGCTGGATCTGAATTCGCGCTACGCCTACTTCCTGCTGTGCGATCACTTCGCCGCCACTACCGCCGTTGCCGAAGGGGATGGCGCCATCAGGGGGTTTCTAGGCGGATACCGCCCACCCACCCGCACCGACACCCTTTTTGTCTGGCAGGTGGCGGTGGGCGATTCGGCGCGCGGACAGGGCCTGGCGGGGGCCATGCTGAACGACATTCTTCAGCGCCCAGAAAACGAAAAGGTGCGGTTTGTTGAGGCGACGGTGTCGCCATCCAATGAACCGTCCCGGGCTTTCTTCAAACGGTTCGCGGAGCAAAGATGCGCCGTGCTTGAAGAGGGGCCTTACCTCGAAGCAACAGATTTTGGTGAAAGCGGTCATGAGGCGGAGACCCTGATCCGCATCGGTCCCTTTCACGACGCGATGAACCCATAAACCAGGACAGACCATAAGGAAGTATCATGCGCATTTTTGAACAGGTTGAGTCCGACGTCCGAGGCTATATCCGCGCCTTTCCGGCAATTTTTGACACGGCGGAAGGTGCCGAGCTTGTTGATGAAAACGGCAATCGTTACGTCGATTTCTTTGCGGGCGCGGGAACGTTGAACTATGGACACAACAATCCGCGGATCACCAAGGCCCTGATCGAGTATCTGGAGCGGCGGGGAATCGTTCACGCGCTGGACAAGGCGACGGTTGCCAAGCAAACGTTTCTGCAAACCTTCGTCGATACCATCCTGTCCCCGCGCAATATGGAATACAAGGTACAGTTCACCGGCCCCACCGGTACGAATGCGGTGGAATCGGCCCTGAAGCTGGCGCGCCTGGTCAAGCGGCGCTCCAACATCATTTCTTTCACCAATGGCTATCACGGCCTGACCATGGGCGCGCTTGCGGTAACCGGCAACACCTTCTACCGCGATGAATCCTATGGATTGCGGGCGAATACGGACTTCATGCCCTTCGACGGCTACTTCGGCCCCGATGTGGACACGGTTGAATACCTGCGCCGGTTCCTTGAAGACGGGTCCAGCGGCGTCGACCTGCCCGCGGCCGTGATCGTCGAAACGGTTCAGGGCGAGGGTGGGATCAATGTCGCCAGCGATGAATGGCTTCAAAAGCTTGAAAAACTCTGCCGGGAATTCGACATCCTGCTCATCATCGACGACATTCAGATGGGCAACGGACGCACCGGACCATTCTTTAGCTTCGAGCGCGCCAACATTTCGCCGGACATGGTGACTGTGTCGAAATCCATCGGCGGCGGGTTGCCCATGTCGCTGTTGCTGATGCGCCCGGAACTGGACCAGTGGCAGCCGGGTGAGCACACCGGCACCTTCCGCGGCAACAACCTTGCCTTCGTGGCGTCGACCCAGGCGCTGAGCTACTGGGACAATGAGGATCTTTCCGATGCCGTAACCTACAAGGGCGGTATCATCGAGGACGAACTGAATGCGATTGTTGAAAAATACCCGGAGCTTGACGCCGAGGTCCGTGGCGTCGGCATGGCTTGGGGACTTGATCTGCAAAAGCCCGGCCTCGCCGGAGAGGTTTCCGGCTATGCCTTCAGGCGCGGCCTGCTGATCGAAACGGCGGGCGCAGGCGGTGATGTGCTGAAGTTCCTGCCGCCACTCATCATTGAAGAGGAAATCCTTCGTGAGGGGCTGGCAATTGTCGACAAGTCGATCGAAGACCTTGTGACACGGCGGCAGAAAATCCGTTCGGGGAGCATTCGATGATCGTTCGGCATCTTGACGACATTGTTGGCACGGACCGCGACATCAAGGCCGAAAACGGCAACTGGGTCAGCCGACGGTTCTTGCTGCGCGGCGACGGGATGGGGTTTTCGTTCCACGAAACCACCATCTTCGCGGGGACGGAAACCTACATCTGGTACAAGAACCATCTTGAGGCGGTTTACTGCGTCGGCGGCGAGGGCGAGATCGAGGACCTTGAAACCGGGAAAACCCATCAGATCAGCGATGGCACCATGTATGCCCTGAACGGTCACGAACGCCATTACCTTCGCGCCCGCAAGGACATGCGGCTGATCTGTGTGTTCAATCCCGCCCTGACGGGGTCCGAAGTCCACGACCGTGAGGGCGCCTATCCGTTGAGCGATGAGGACTGATCGTCCTCTCGTCGACGCCTATTTTTCGATGCTTCGCGCGACCCGCAGGCGAAGGGCGTTCAACTTGATGAAGCCCTCGGCGTCCTTCTGGTCGTAGACGCTGTCTTCCTCGAAGGTGACGATGTCCTCGCTGTAGAGGCTGTTGGGCGACTTGCGCCCCGTCACGATCACGTTGCCCTTGTAAAGCTTCAGCCGCACCGTTCCGTTCACCCTCTCGGCCGCCTTGTCGATGGCGGCTTGCAGCATCTCGCGCTCGGGCGCGAACCAGAAGCCGTTGTAAACCAGCTCGGCGTAGCGCGGCATCATCTCGTCCTTGGTGTGCATCGCGCCGCTGTCCAGCGTCAGCGATTCGGCAGCGCGGCGCGCGTGGAACAAGACGGTGCCGCCCGGTGTTTCATAGACGCCGCGGGACTTCATGCCGACGAAGCGGTTCTCGACGATATCGGTCATCCCGATGCCGTTGGCGCCGCCCAGTTCGTTGAGGCGCGCGAGCAGGGTGGCGGGACTCATCTTCTCGCCATTGATGGCGGTCGGGTCACCCTTTTCGAAATCGATGGTGATCTCGGTCGGCTTGTCCGGCGCAGCCATCGGCGTGACCATGCGCGTCAGAATGTGATCGTAATCGGGCTCCTGCCACGGGTCTTCCAGCGCCTTGCCTTCCGATGAGATGTGCAGAAGGTTTGCGTCCTGGCTGAACGGTGCTTCGCCGCGCTTGTCCTTGGGCACCGGGATCTGGTGCTTCTCGGCATAGGCGATCAGCGCGCTGCGCGATGCCATATCCCATTCACGCCATGGCGCAATGACCTTGATATCGGGCTTGAGCGCGTAATACCCCAACTCGAAGCGCACCTGATCGTTGCCCTTGCCGGTCGCCCCGTGGGAAACGGCGTCGGCGCCGACCTGCCGGGCGATTTCGATCTGGCGCTTGGCGATCAGCGGCCGGGCGATCGAGGTGCCCAGAAGATAGGTCCCTTCATAGAGCGCATTGGCGCGAAACATCGGGAAAACATAATCGCGGACGAATTCCTCGCGCAGGTCCTCGACGAAGATCTCCTTGATCCCCATCATCTCGGCCTTCTTGCGCGCGGGCTCCAGCTCCTCGCCCTGCCCGAGATCGGCGGTGAACGTGACCACTTCGCAGCCGTAGGTGTCCTGCAACCAGCGCAGAATGATCGAGGTATCCAGACCGCCCGAATAGGCCAGCACCACTTTCTTCACGTCGCTCATGATTTTCCCGTCCGTCCAAAGGGGTATGAATGGGCGCGCAGTATAGGGAAATCGCCGCTATGGGCAAGCGCACCGTTGATTGGCCGGAAGATGGGCGAACGACCCATGACGGCGGATCGTGAAGGCCCTGTGCGCGAAACACGTCCATAGGGTGTGGAAAATGCCCGAAAAGGAGAATACGCGAATTTTCTTGTTTGCTGAAGGTGTCGTGCCTATATTTGCATCAGTTCGCGGTGCGGCGCCGACGGGTGCCGCACGTTTCGTTTGCAGACACCTGAATTCCGTTAATATTCGGAAATCGGTGAAAAGTTACGATAAGTCGTTAGCAGGATCACCGCAGGCAAAGCCGCAGGCATGAAGTATCTGACCAAGGCCGTCCAGGCACCCGAAATACCCGCAAACTGTTTGTATCATGAAAACGACGGCGGTCGCGCCGCCGTGAAGGAGTAGACCATGCCTATCGGAACTGTGAAGTGGTTCAACCCGACAAAGGGTTTCGGTTTCATTCAGCCGGATGACGGCGGCAACGATGTGTTCGTTCACATCACGGCTGTCGAGCGTTCCGGTCTTGCCGGGCTTAACGAGGGTCAGAAGGTTTCCTTCGACCTCGGCCAGGGTCGTGACGGACGTTCCGCCGCGGAAAACCTGAGCATTCAGGCAGACTGAGCGGGCCTGCGGGGCGGCGGAACATCCGCCGCCCATCGCCCGCTCAATCTCCGATTGGGTGTGGTCGGCAACAAGGACAAGAATATGACCGACCACAGCAAATACGAATTACCGGGGCGGATGCCCCGGCAGGCCGCCATGCCGGCGGCCGTTCATGTTGCGCCGATTTCGAAAGAAACCGTCGTGACGCCCAAGGGGCTTACCCGAACCGAGGCCCGCGAGATCGTTCTCGCGATACTTGGTTAGGGGCATTTGCCATGACAGGGCAGAAAAAGTAAGGAAACGTAGATGGCCAAGGAAGAAGTGCTGAATTTCGGCGGCGTTGTGACCGAAAAGCTCCCCAACGCCATGTTTCGCGTGACCTTGGAAAATGATCACGAGATCATCGCCCATACCGGTGGCAAGATGCGCAAGCATCGCATCCGGATCATGGTTGGTGACAAGGTCGACGTCGAGATGACGCCTTACGATCTTACCCGGGGACGCATTATTTTCCGCTACAAATAGACGGGCGGCGTAAATCCGCCCGCTTTCCCCCCCCTTACAAGAAACTTGAGTCCATCGGTGCGACATCGTAGGCTTTTGGCTGAGTAAGCGGTGTGGCGGCGCGGAGCCCCCTCATTTCGTTACCAGTCTTTCTGGCAATCGAAATACCCGCGGTGCATGTAAATCGATAGACAAGCGGCGCCCGCGACGTCGTAGCCAGGAGGAAGTCATGCCGACCGGAACCGTCAAATGGTTCAACCCGACCAAGGGGTACGGGTTCATCAGCCCCGAAGATGGGGGAAGTGACATTTTCGTTCATGTGACCGCCGTTCAGGATTCCGGCCTCGCCGGTCTGGATGAAGGTCAGAAGGTTCAGTTCGAACTGGGTGAAGGCCGTGATGGCCGCAAGTCCGCCACCAATCTGAAGGTGGCTGGATAATCATCGAAGGGCGGGCCGTCGTCGTCAGACGGCGGCCGCAGCTTCCGATTCTTCGTCCCGGTTTTTTCGTGACCGGACGCTTTCCGATTTCAACTGGCCGCAGGCGGCCGAAATGTCACGCCCCCTCGATACGCGGATGGGCGCGGAAAAGCCGCTGTCGTTGAGGATCTCGGCAAACTTCTTCATGGTCGCCATGGAAGAACATTCATACGGCGCGCCCGGCCAGGCGTTGAACGGGATCAGGTTGAACTTGCACGGCAGGCCCTTGACCAACCGGGCCAGCGCATGTGCGTCGGCTGGGCTGTCGTTGATTCCCTTCAGCATCGCATATTCAAAGGTGATGCGCCGTGCGTTGTGCGCGCCGGGGTAGGCGCGGCAGGCGCGGATCACTTCGGCCAGCGGCCATTTCCTGTTGATAGGCATGATCGCGTCGCGGACCTCGTCCGTTGCGGCATGCAGGCTGACCGCCAGATTGACGCCCAGTTCCCGACCGCAACGCTCCATGAAAGGCACGACACCCGATGTCGACATGGTGATGCGCCGTCGACTGATCGCGATGCCCTCGGCGTCCATGGCGATGGTCATCGCCTTGGCCGTTTCCTCGTAATTGTAGAAGGGCTCCCCCATGCCCATGACCACGATGTTGGATAGCTGCCGCGTTCCGTCCCGCGGCGTTGGCCACTCGCCACAGGCGTCGCGGGCGATCATGAACTGTCCGATGATTTCCCCGGCCGTCAGGTTGCGGACAAGCTGCTGGGTGCCCGTGTGGCAGAATCGGCAACTGAGGGTGCACCCGACCTGGGTGGACAGGCAGACCGCGCCACGGTCCTCCTCGGGAATGAAAACGGATTCAACCTCGTTGCCGTCCTCAAGGCGCAAAAGCCATTTCCGGGTTCCGTCGATTGACTTCTGCTCCTGCGTTACCTCGGGGCGTCCGATGACGAAGAGCTCGGAAAGGGTTTGTTGCAATCCCTTTGACAGGCTCGTCATTTCGGCAAAGTCCGTCGAGCCACGGTGATAGATCCAGTGCCATAACTGTTTGACGCGGAATGGTTTCTCACCGATCTCCGCCATCACGGCGGTCATTTCCGCACGGCTCAGGCCGACAAGATCCCTGCGTCCGTTGCTCACGGTCCTTTTACTCCGCAGGCCGCGTTTATGGATTCATGCGCGGCGGTGAAGCCGGACAGTGAATAGGCGTCCACTGTTGCGGTACCGCGTGCGGACGTTCCCTTGATCACCATTTTCGATCCGGCGCGCATGGCGCGGACCAGGGCGACATCGGTCGCGGCGTCGCGGGCCCAGGCGTTCTCGCCGTCGGAAAAAAGGCTGAAGGTCTGATCGCCGATGGTGACGGTGACGTCGCTTCCTTCCTTGAGGGTATAGCCGACAACGACCCTGACGACGTTGAGCGCCTTGTCCTTCGGTTGGTGGCTGACGATCAGATAGATGTCGCCGCGCTGACGGCCGCCTTCCTCGTGGGTCTTGGGCTGGCTGCCAATGTAGCAATAGTCTGCGTTCTTTTCGGCGTCGGCGAAGACGCTCCAGTCCCCGTGGGTTTCAAGGAAACGGATTTCGCCCGCCATGGCGGCGGTGGGGAAAAAGATCAGGGCGGTAAAAAAAGCGATAAAGATTTTCATGGCGATAGATATAGCGTTTCGCGACCGCACCGCCAATGGGCAGACGCAGTATAATACGAAGCGGCTTTGCTTGTCCCGTCCACCCGTTCCGGGCTAAAGCTTCTGGGCCAGACCCGTTTCGTTGATAGGGAGTTTTTAATGCGCGCCGTTCTCTGCCGTTCGTTTGATGGTCACAAATCGCTGGTTGTCGATGATGTTCCCTCGCCAACCCCCGGCCCCGGACAGGTGCGCATCGCGGTCAAGGCCGCAGGATTGAATTTTGCCGATACGCTGATGACCGTCGGACAGTACCAGGCGATGCCGCCCCTGCCGTTCAGCCCCGGCCTTGAAGGCGCAGGCGTGGTGGTCGAACTGGGCGCGGGCGTTGAAGGGCTTGCGGTCGGCGACCGTGTCATTGCGCTTAGCGGTCATGGCATGTTCGCCGAGGAAGCCATTGCCCCGGCGATGACCGTATTCAAGATCCCCGATTCGATGGATTTCGAAACGGCGGCTTCCTTCGTTGTCGCCTATGGAACCTCGCATTTTGGTCTGAAAGACAAGGCATCCCTTCGGCCGGGGGATGTGCTGCTGGTCACTGGTGCGGCTGGCGGCGTCGGCCTGACAGCGGTGGAAGTCGGCAAGCAACTGGGCGCTACGGTGATCGCGGTTGCGGGCGG